>JAIRMN010000100.1 GCA_031258715.1 Zoogloeaceae bacterium | reverse complement strand
GGGCAGGTCGGGGAACGCCTTGGCCGAAACGGACGCTATCTGCTGGATTTCTTCCACGTCTGCGCATATCTCGACGCCGCCGCCCAATCCATTGCCGCGACCGGGGAAGCGGCCAGGAGGACATGGATGGAAACGCAGCGTCTGAAACAAGGGCAAGCGCAATCTGTCCTGGAGGCGATGAGGCCGTATCGGGAAAACCAGCAGGTCCGAGGACAAACAAACGCCGGTTCGCGTCCGCCATCGCTATCTCAATGAGCGACGTCATCGACGCCACTACGACGAAGCGCTACGCCAGGACTTGCCGATAGGCTCCGGCGGGATCGAGAGCGCCCATCGCCATCTCGTCCAACAACGCCTCAAACGCTCCGGCGCAGGGTGGCGCACCCACAACGCCGAACAGGTCATGGCCTTGCGATTGAATCGCGCCAACCCCCAATGGCACGACTACTGGAAAAAACGCCCCCAGTCCTCCACATCGGTTTGAATCGCACCCGCTTCTGTCTTCAGGATTTGACCTCTGTCGCGTTTAAGGGTAATTTCCGCCGTTTGCGTTGCAACATGAACGGTAACAGGACACGCCATGCGACTGATTCTTCTTGGCGCGCCAGGGGCTGGTAAAGGTACCCAGGCGCGGTTCATCTGTGAAAGATTCGCCATTCCCCAGGTTTCCACGGGCGATATGTTGCGCGCCCAAGTCAAGGCGGGGACGCCGCTGGGGTTGGAAGCGAAGCAATTCATGACGGCGGGCGCATTGGTTCCGGACGTGGTGATCATCGGCATGGTCAAGGCGCGGCTTTGCGCGGCGGATTGCGCGAACGGCTATCTGCTCGACGGCTTCCCGCGCACCCTCTTTCAGGCTCAAGCGCTGCGGGCGGCGGGCGTGGCGCTGGATTTCGTGCTGGAAATCGACGTGCCGGACGCCGATATCATCGAACGCATGGCCGGACGCCGGGTGCATCTGCCTTCGGGACGCAGCTACCATCTCAAGTTCAATCCGCCAAAAGTCGCGGACAAGGACGACGCGACCGGTGAGGCGTTGACGCAACGCGCGGACGACCAGGCGGAAACCGTGCAAAAACGCCTCGCGGTCTATCACCGGGAAACCCGTCCCTTGGTGCGCTTTTATGCAGATTGGGCAAAAAGCGGCGCGGCGGATGCGCCGAAGGTGAAGCGGATCGCGGGCGTAGGCGGCGTGGAAATGATTACCGCGCGTCTCTTCGCGGCGCTCCAGTAGGCGGGCGTATGCCAAGGAACGTTTTTTATGCCCAGTCCGGCGGCGTAACCGCCGTCATCAACGCCAGCGCCTGCGGCGTCATCGAGACTACGCGCCAGTATCCCGGCAAAATCGGCGCGCTCTACGCCGGACGGGATGGCATCATCGGTGCGCTGACCGAAGACCTGATCGACACTTCGCTGGAATCTGCCGCCGATATTGCCCGCTTGCGTTATACGCCGGGCGGGGCATTCGGTTCCTGCCGCTATAAGCTGAAGTCGCTGGAAGAACACCGGGCGCAGTATGAGCGGCTAATCGCGGTGTTCCGGGCGCATGACATTGGTTATTTTCTTTACAACGGCGGCAACGATTCCATGGATACAGCGTGGAAGGTGTCGCAACTGGCGACGCGCCTGGATTTCCCGTTGGTCTGCGTCGGCATTCCCAAGACCGTGGATAACGATCTGGCGGTCACGGACAATTGTCCGGGGTTTGGATCTGTCGCCAAATATGTGGCGACTTCCATGCGCGAGGCGGGGTTCGATGTCGCTTCGATGGCGCGCACCTCGACGAAGATTTTCGTGCTGGAAGTCATGGGGCGTCACGCCGGATGGATCACGGCGGCTTGTGGCCTGGCCTCCGAAGCCGAGGGCGAGGCACCGCACATTCTCCTGTTTCCCGAAATCCCCTTTGATCCGGAAGCCTTTTTGCGGCGTGTGGATCAGTGCGTCAAACGCCACGGCTACTGCGCCATCGCGGTATCGGAAGGGCTGCACGACGCAAACGGCAACCTGATTGCTGAAACCGGGACGCGCCGCGACGCCTTCGGCCACGCGCAACTGGGCGGCGCGGGGCAGGTGGTGGCGCAGCTCATCCAGGCTCGGCTCGGCTACAAATACCACTGGGCGCTGGCGGATTACCTGCAACGCGCCGCCCGCCACATCGCCTCGCGCGTCGATGTGGAACAGGCCTATGCCGTGGGACGCGCCGCCGTGGAAGCGGCGCTGGCGGGGAAAAACGCCGTCATGCCCGCGATTCGCCGTCTTTCGGATACGCCCTACGCCTGGGAAATCGCGCTGGCGGATCTGCGCGAAGTCGCCAATGTGGAGAAAAAAATGCCGCGCGAATTCATTTCCCCGGAGGGCTTTGGCATCACCGATGCCTGCCGCCGCTATCTGTCGCCGCTCTTGGAAGGCGAGGACGCGCCGCCTTTCGCGCGCGGCCTGCCGAACTACGTGCGCCTGAAAAATATCGGCGTCGCAAGGAAACTTGCGGATTTCGCGCCATGACAACGAAAATTTTTTTGACCGCAGCGCACCCGGGGTCGGGTGGCAGAGGGCTGAGGTCGTTTAGCAAAGAGGAGTCGATATGTCTTCTGGTTTGATTCTGGCGCTGATCTGCGCGCTTGTCGCAGTGCTGTATGGCGCTGTTTCCAGTCAATGGATTCTTTCCCTGCCTGCGGGGAACGAGCGGATGCAGGAAATTGCCCGCGCCATCCAGCAGGGCGCTTCCGCCTATCTGAACCGGCAATACGCCACCATTGCCGCCGTTGGCGCGGCGTTGTTCCTGATAATAGGGTTCGCGCTTTCCTGGTCGACCGCCATCGGCTTTTTGCTGGGCGCGGCGCTTTCCGGCGCGACTGGCTACATCGGCATGAATGTTTCCGTGCGCGCCAATGTGCGCACGGCGGAAGCCGCCCGCCAGGGATTGTCCGCCGCGCTCACCGTCGCCTTTCGCGGCGGCGCCATCACCGGGATGCTGGTAGTGGGACTGGGCTTGCTCGGCGTTGCCGGTTATTACGCGATCCTGAAACTCATCACGCCGGAAGCGGAAATCCATCAACTGGTCGAACCGCTGGTGGGACTAGCCTTTGGCGGATCGCTGATTTCCATCTTCGCCCGTCTGGGCGGCGGCATCTTCACCAAGGGCGCGGATGTGGGCGCTGACCTCGTTGGCAAGGTGGAAGCCGGGATTCCCGAAGACGACCCGCGCAATCCGGCCGTGATTGCCGACAATGTTGGCGACAACGTTGGCGACTGCGCGGGCATGGCCGCTGATCTTTTCGAAACCTACGCCGTTACCGTTGTGGCGACGATGGTGCTGGGGGCGCTGATGCTGAAAACCACGCCCGGAGCGGACGACGGCCTGGTGATTTATCCGCTTGCGCTGGGCGGCGTTTCCATCGTCGCCTCGGTCATCGGCTGCTTCTTCGTCAAGGCGAAAGAGGGCGGCAAGATCATGAACGCGCTCTATCGCGGGCTGGCGGTCGCCGGTGTGCTGGCGACTGCGGCGTTTTATCCCGTCACCCGCTGGCTCCTGGGCGAAGGCATCGTCCAAGCGGATGGCAGCGTGATTTCCACCCTGGACATCTTTGGATCAGCCGTGGTTGGACTCGCGCTTACCGCGCTTCTCGTGTGGATTACCGAGTATTACACCGGCACACAATATCGCCCGGTGCAACATGTCGCCGCCGCCTCGCAGACCGGGCACGCCACCAACATCATCGCGGGTCTGGGCGTTTCCATGAAGGCCACGGCGCTGCCGGTGCTTTGCGTCTGCGCCGCCATTCTCGCCACCTACGCCCTTGCCGGACTGTATGGCATCGCCATCGCCGCCACCGCCATGCTTTCCATGACCGGCATTGTCGTGGCGCTGGACGCCTACGGCCCGATTACGGATAACGCGGGCGGCATCGCGGAAATGTCGGATCTGCCGGATTCCGTGCGCGCCGTCACCGACCCGCTGGACGCCGTGGGCAACACCACGAAGGCCGTCACCAAGGGTTACGCCATTGGTTCCGCCGGCCTCGCGGCGCTGGTGCTCTTCGCAGACTATACGCACGCATTGGAAGCGAGCGGCCAGACGCTGGCCTTCGATCTTTCCGATCACATGATCATCATCGGCCTCTTCATCGGCGGGCTGATTCCCTACCTGTTTGGCGCGATGGCTATGGAAGCCGTGGGACGCGCTGCCGGATCGGTGGTCGAAGAAGTTCGCCGCCAGTTCCGTGAAGTGAAGGGCATCATGGAAGGCAGCGCCAAGCCCGACTATTCCCGCGCCGTGGATATGCTCACCCAGGCCGCGATCAAGGAAATGATCGTGCCTTCGCTCTTGCCAGTGCTGGTTCCGGTCATCGTCGGCCTCACGCTGGGACCCAAGGCCTTGGGCGGCGTGCTCATGGGCACCATCGTCACCGGCCTGTTCGTCGCCATCTCCATGACGACCGGTGGCGGCGCGTGGGACAACGCCAAGAAGTACATTGAGGACGAACACTTCGGCGGCAAGGGTTCGGAAGCCCACAAGGCCGCCGTCACCGGCGACACCGTGGGCGACCCCTACAAGGACACCGCCGGCCCGGCAGTCAATCCACTGATCAAGATCATCAACATCGTGGCCCTCCTGATCGTGCCACTGATGGTCTGAACCACGCCAACCAAAAAACGGGTTGTCACGCGAATGTGACAACCCGTTTTGCTTTTTTCAGGCGTCAGGCGTCAAGAAACAGGAGTCAGGCATAAGACTCCCAGCCTCGTCATTGCAAGGCGCGACTTGGCACACTCCCAACCTTGTCAGTGCGAGGAACAAAGCGACGAAGTTCCTAGCAGTCTGTCGGACTTCCCGATCTGAGCGGCATTTTGCTGAAAATTTAGGCAGATTTGGTGCTCTACAATCGATAGAGCCTCTATTCTTGGCTTCCAGAAGCATTTTATCGCCC
>JAIRMN010000076.1 GCA_031258715.1 Zoogloeaceae bacterium | reverse complement strand
TTGGCCCCGTCCAGTTGTCTTCCGGGAGCGGGTCGGAGAGCGCCAGATGCCAGGTGAAATTGGGGTTGTCCTTTTGCAACTGGTCGAATTCTTCCACGTAGAAGGCTTCGCGTAGCGACCTCGCACCGTACCAGAAGGTGATCTTGCGTTTCGTCTTCAGGCGTTTCAGTTGATCGAAGATGTGCGAGCGCATCGGGGCCATGCCCGCGCCACCGCCGATGAAGACCATTTCGGCGTCCGTCTCCCTGGCGAAAAACTCGCCGAAGGGGCCGTAGACGGTGATCTTGTCGCCCGGTTTCAGGCTGAAGACGTAGGACGACATCTTGCCGGGCGGGATGTCGTCGCGTCCCGGCGGCGGCGTGGCGACGCGGATGTCGAACTTGACGACGCCCTTTTCGTCCGGGTAGTTCGCCATCGAATAGGCGCGGATGGTCGATTCCTCCACCTTGGAGACGTAGCGCCACAGATCGAATTTGTCCCAATCGCCCCGGTATTCGGGCTGGATGTCGAAATCCTTGTATTGCACCGTGTGCGGCGGGCATTCGAGCTGCACGTAGCCGCCAGCGCGGAAATTCACGTCCTCGCCTTCCGGCAGGCGCAAGGTGAGTTCCTTGATGAAGGTGGCGACGTTGGGGTTCGATGCCACCGTGCATTCCCACTTCTTCACCCCGAAGACTTCTTCCGGCACGCCGATCTTCATCGCCTGCTTGACCGGCACCTGGCAGGACAAGCGCCATCCGGCGCGGGCTTCGCGCTTGGTGAAGTGCGGCTCTTCCGTGGGCAGCATGTCGCCGCCGCCCTCGAAGACCTGGCACTTGCACTGGCCGCAGGTGCCGCCGCCGCCGCAGGCGGAGGAAAGGAAGATGTTGTTCGCCGCCAGCGTGGTCAGGAGCTTGCCGCCAGCGGGCACGGTGACGTTTTGCTCGCCATTGATGACGATGGCCACGTCGCCGCTGGAGACAAGCCAGGCGCGGGCGATGAGGATGATGACCGCCAGCGCGAGCACGACGGCGGTGAACATGCCGATGGCGAGTATGATTTCCTGGGTCATGGGTTCTCCTTGAAGCGGAAAGGGGTGAATTCGTTGGGGGCATTCCGGTTGAAGCGGCAGCGCATGATCCTCACTCCACAGCGACCGGGGCGGGATTGTAAGCGCCGCCTTCGGGATCGTCATCCGGATCATAGAAGAGATCGGCGGGCGCGGTATCCACCTTGGGTTCCTTGCCGGAGCGCAGGGTGACGCCGCGAACGACCGGAGCCTGGGGGTCGGCGCAATCCCTGGCGAAGGGCGCGTCGTGGATCGTCTTGCCGTCCCGGGTAATCGCAAGACGGGCGTTCACCCATTTCTTCGCTATGCCACAGGAATTGCCGAAGGGAGAGAGGACGTAGCGGTATTCGCCGTCCGCGAGGCGGCAACTGGCTTTTAGGTCTGTCGTTTCCAGAACGAGTGCCTTGTAGTCCGGCACAAGCTGGAAGAGGTCTTCGACATCGGTCACGCCGGGCGGTTCCTGCCCATGATCGTGGGTCGCGGCAAAGGCGAAGCCCAGGCGCAACTGGCCCTGTTCCGGCTGGCAGGCGGCGGTAAAGAGCAGTCCCAGAGGATTGTCGCTCACGCGCCGGACGGGTTCCTTTCCCGGACGGATCAGCACACGGCGGATGATGGGACTGCCGATCTGCTGGCAGGAATTATCGAAGTCTTCGTCAAAGAGCGTCCTGCCGTCCTTTTCCACTTTCGCCCTCGCCCCCATCCAGACGCCGCACTTGCCCTGGAAATTGGCGTTGCCGGGGTTGGGATAAATCTCGATCCGGTATTCGCCGTCGCTTAAAGAGCAAGTTCCCGCTCCCTTGCGCATGTCGCGGATAAAGTCCTTTTCGTCATGGGACACCAGTTCCCAGAGCGCCCACTCGGCGGCGCGGGCATTTTCCGCTATCTCTCCTCTCGTGCCGTTGACGGTCTCATCGTAGGTCAGGATCAGACGGTCGCGCCCGCTCTGGCAGTCGAAACCGGCGCTCTTGAAAAGAAAGCCCGCCGCCGCCGGGAGGGGCAGGAGGAGAAGAGCGGACATGACGGCAAGCCGTCTCATCGCGCTTTCTCCGGGAAGCCGCCGCGCCGTGGGCGCACACCCGCCCCTTCAAAGGCCAGGCGCGGGTCATTGACGGAGATCAGATCCGCCAGCTCGTAAACATTGCGGTATCCGTAACCGTACAGATTGATGAAGGTGGGGATGTTGAGCGCTAGGGTGGGATTGATTTCCTCTCCCCCCAGATTCACCGGGCGCACTGCCATCTTGCTGGGAAACGCCTCCTGATCGTCCAGGAAGTTGTTGTTGCAGTAAATCAGGATGGTCGTATTCCGGTCTGGAATCAGGCGGAACAGCGTCGTCTGCGTGTAGTCCGAAAAGTCGAGATGCAGCGCGCCTTTCAGGTGTTTCAGGGCGTACATTCTTTCCGAACGCGAATCCAGGATGATCGTGTTGGGCCTTTTTGCGCGGGCGAGAAAATCGTCCAGTTTCAGAAGACGGGTTTTCCGATACTCGTGCACTTCCCGCGCCAGTTTGAGAAAAGTGGGGAAATCGATCTTGGAAGCGATGTCGCCATCCCGACGCGCCAGATAGTTGGAAATATCCTGCGCCTCCTGCGTCTGCGCGGGGGTCAGCGCCTGCTGCGCATAGGCGTTCGGGCAGAGGACGAACATTGCGAAAAGGATTGGCGCATATGCTTTCATCGTTTTTTCCTCCTGGTGAAATCATCGCCCGAAAACGAACGGGCATGGCGAAGAACGGTTTTCCTCGAAATTATGACGCGCGCGAGCCTTCGGTTGTCAATTCATCTTCCGCCACCGCTTTTCCCGAAAGATAGCGCGCCCCAAGCAGGATGGCGGCGATGGACGGAATGACATCCCAAGGGTTGAAGGACGATGTATGCCCATTTGCTAACAGCATATACCACTTTGCTAAAGGAACAACGATGGAGAGCGCCGAAAACGCTATTGCCAGGCAGGAAGCGAGCCTCAGGCTTTTCCGCCCGGACTTGAGCAACAGCAATACCGCCAAGGCCAACAAAGCCAGATGATGCAGTATCCAAACATATTGAGTCAGAATGATTGCCACATAACCTCTAAGCAAACTCAATGCGCTCAGTCTTAGTACTGCCGAAATCAGTGCGGCAACGGCAAGCGACCCAAAGGCAATGTTGCGCCGGGCAGCCGTTTTCCCCGCGTCGCGCGCTGGATAGTATAACGCGCCAAACAACAGCATCAATACACATAACAAAATCAAAAGTATTACGGTAAATAAATCGTACCGAATAGAATTGAACAAAAAGCCAACCACACTCACTATTGCGCCCATGATAAAGGCTATGGCAATGCTTTTCTCCTCCCTCCGCCCGGTGAAACGCGGCTCGCTCTGTTTCGGGTTCGCGCCATAGCGGTTTTCGCCGTCCTGACCATCGGTACAGAACAGGACAATGAGCCAAATGCCGCCTACAAGCGGTATAAGTGAGATGAATAGCCACCAGCCGTTCTTGCCGATGTCGTGCAGTCGGCGCACCGATACGGCAAGTCCGGGCAGCAGTATTGCCGCTACGTAGGTTAGGTAGCAGGGACCGTAATTTGGCAAGCCTGTCGATCTATCGACAGTCAGTTCCCAGCCTGCGGCGATGTCGACGGCCATCGCGACAATCGCCGCGATAATATTAAACAGCACGAAAAACCAATATTCACGCCTTCGCACCCTTCCGCCGAAATCGGCGTATTGCTTCAATACCTTGAAATACCATTTCATGCTGTCATCCTCTCAAATCTGCACGCCGGAAAAGGACATGAAGCCCAGCGACATCAGCCCGATGATGATGAAGACGATGCCCAGTCCTTGCAGTCCGGCGGGCACGTCGGAGTATTTGAGTTTTTCGCGGATGCCCGCGAGAAGCGCGATCGCCAGCGCCCAGGAGAGGCCGGAGCCGACGCCATAGACCACTGATTCGGAAAAGTTGTAGTCGCGCTCCTGCATGAAAAGGGAACCGGCCATGATGACGCAATTGACGGTAATGAGCGGCAGGAAGATGCCGAGCGCGTTATAGAGCGCGGGCAGGTATTTGTCGAGCGTCATCTCCAGGATTTGCACGATGGCGGCGATGACGCCGATGAAGGTGAGAAAGCTCAGGTAAGACAAATCCACCTCCGGCAGCCCCGCCCAGGCAAGCGCCCCGTCCTTCAAAAGATAGGTATAGACGAGGTTGTTGGCCGGGAGCGTGATCGTCTGTACCACGATCACCGCTATCCCCAAGCCAATGGCAGTTTCCACTTTCTTGGAAATGGCGATGAACGAGCACATGCCGAGAAAGAAGGCGAGCGCCATGTTTTCGATGAACACGGCGCGGACGAAAAGGCTCAAAAGATGTTCCATGATCAAATTCCTTTGAATTGGGGCGAGGTCTGGGCGGTTTTACCCAAAATCAGGGCGGTGGAGGATCGGGTATCTAGTAAGACATCTAGCGTCATGCCCACGGAAAAACCGGCGCCCCGATCGCGGAACATGGAAAATTGGATCGCGCCATGATCCGCCGTCAACACGAGCATTCCCGTTTGTTGCATATCCATTTTTTCGATCTGTACCGCGCGTCGCGTTCCATCACGCACCGCCTGGACAATCTTCCATCTCAGCACAAACCCCAACCCCAGCGGCATGAGCGCATAAATGAATATCACGAGCGGCAGTACCACCATCAGGCGCGAGCCAAAATCAATCCCATCGAGGGGTACCGCAAACGCCAGAAATATGGACAACGCCCAGCCTATTATGACGCCTGCGCGTAACGGCGCGGAAAACGCCGCCCAGAATGCGGCCAAAACCGCAAACAGGCTCATGTCAAACTGGCGGCGGGCATTCTGCGAAGCCAGCGCCTTCTGGATCGTCGCGTTAATGGCGGCGCCCAAAGGCATCAGAACCGAAAATTTTTGCATCCGCTTTCCCTTATCCAAAAACGCGCGACCACCGTTTCCTCGCCCGCAGCGCGGGCGGCGTCGCTTGCGCGGCGGCAACGCAAAAAAATCCGAAAAACACGGCGGCGACAGCGAATTTCGCGGGAATCAAGGAAGGACGATTCATTTTCTGGCTCAGCCTTCAAACGACTTCATATTCATCAAGCAAATCGTACAGGCGCTGCGCAAGCGCGAGCGGCAAGCCTTCGTCGAAATCCTCTGGAACTTTGGCTTCTTCCCCTTCCAGACGCTGAAACATGAGCTTGGGAATGGGGCGCTTGAGGCGGGAGGCATTGGCGATAGCGCCTTTTGTCCAGTCTTCTTCGTCCGGGTCGAAGCGGATGCGGCTTTCTTTCCAGAAACCCGCGACATATTTTTGTTCGAGCGTCTCGACAAAATCGAAACTCTCCAGAATCCAGCCTACCGCTTCAGCCTCGGCGCGGCTGGCAAACTTCAGTTTCATGAAATCCGGCACCGACATCCAGTAGGCGCGCAGGGGAATCGCCTTGTCCAGTTCCGGGTGTTCCAGAATCCAGTTGAGGAGATAGGCGTTGTCATCCCAATTGGAGGAGCCGACCGAGAAAAAAATCTCCGCTTGCGTGGCATGGGTCAGGAATTCATCCCAAACGGCGTTTTTCATTTGAATCCATTCCTGTTCGCTGATTTGTTTCATGCCGCATTCTCCTTCCTTTGGGATTCAGATATGTTGGCTTGTGCGCATTTTTTCCGTTGTCTGACTGGCGCGGCGAGGGTTTCCACCCGGTTGCCGCGCACCACGATGGCTTCATGGTTGCTGATGGAGCGCAGGTCAAGGCGTTGCGCGTATTCGGCGACGATTTGTTGGGCGGCTTTCCTGAACGGGGCGTTCGTGAAATGCGGCACGACGCAAAAATCGACCGCCGCGAGCGCGGAAAAATCCCCGTTCAATCGGGGCGCGGCGGCGGCATCGTCCATCCGTTGCGCGTATTCGATGCTGGGCGCGAGAATCATCGAGCCTGCCGACGCGCCAATGTAGGGCTTTCCCTGGTCGATTTGGCGGAGAATGGCCTTGTCCGCGCCCGTCCGTTTCAATTCCTGCAACAGGAAAAAGGTGTTGCCGCCCTCGACGAAGATGTAATCCGCCGTTTCCAGCCCTTCCTCGATTTCAGGGGCGCTTGCGCTGGAGATTTCCAACTCACGGATGGAAAAGCCCAGTTTGGCGAGCGTTTTCTTGTCGGCATCCACATAGAACGTCACTTTTTCAGGGCGGCTCGCCGTCGGGATGAACGCGACCTTTTTTCCCGTGACCGCGCCCCCGGCAAAATCGGGAAAACGCTTTGCCACGCCCGAAAAGTAGGCAGAAAGGAAGAGGGTTTTCATGTGCGGTCCATTGATTGAACAGGCGTCGAAAAAACCGGTTCATCGCGCTTTGCGCAATTCGGGGCGGGGCAAAAATATTCCAGGACGAAACCCGTCAGCGTATGAGGCGCGTCACTCCTTACACGCAAACGGCAGCAGTTTTCCTTTTCGGGTTCCAGCCGCACAAGGCTTCTAACGAGGGTAACACTGAGTCCGAGATCGAGGGCGCGAAACGCATGGCCTGACCGAAGTTCATTGAGGGCGTTTTCCGTCTCCCGGACATTATTCCGGTCAAATCCCGCGATCAAGGCCCTGGCCTTTTTGTGGGCGATACGGCGCTGCGGCGTATCGGAAATCAGCGCGTAAACCGGAAAACACTCGTCGCCCGGCTTGCACTGCGGGTAGGCCAGCGCGACGATACAGGCGTTGATTAGCGTGTACGCTCCCGGAATATCGCGCAAGCGGTTGAAATCGCCAAGTGAATGAACGCGCGTCTCCGCGGGCGGCGCGGGAGGAAGCCCCGCGCAATCCGGGCCGGAACAAAAATCTTCCAGAACGAGATTCGTCCTCCGATAACGCGCCTCACACGTTGCGCTCACACGCAAACGGAGGCGCTTTTCCCTTTTGGATTCCAACTGCCAAAGTTTTTTACCGAGTTTGATATCGAGAGCGCGAAACGCGTGCCCCGACCGGAGTTCATTGAGCGTGTTTTCTGTCTCCTTGATATTGTTCATGTAGAACCCCGCAATCAGGGTTTTGGCCTTTTCGTTGGCGATAAGAGCGCGCGGCGCGTCGGAAATCAGCGCGTAAACCGGAAAACACGCGCCGCCAGGCTTGCACTGCGGGTAGACCAGCGCGACGATATAACCTTCCAGCGTGTAAGTTCCCGAAACATCACACAAGCGGTTGAAATCGCCCAGCGAATAGACGCGCGTCTCCGTGTTCGTATCCACGGGCGGCGCGGGCGGCTGCGCGGCGGCAACGCAAAAGAACCCGAAAAACGCGGCGGCGGCAAATACAACGGTTTTCGCGGAAATAGCGGAATTCATCTTCACCGCGCTCCTGTATCTTGCGGTAGTCCCAAAATGGGACTAAGCTGTATCCCATGAACGTGATCGCCATAAAACCCTTGCGCGATTTCTGGCTGCGGCATCCCGGCGCTGAACAGGCGTTGAAGGCTTGGCTTCTTGAGGCGCGCCGCGCGGTCTGGACACAACCGGCGGACATCAAGGCGCAGTACAAGAGCGCCAGCATCCTGAAAAACCGCCGGGTGGCATTCAACATCAAGGGGAACGACTACCGGCTGGTGGTGGCCGTGGCCTATCGCTTCAGGGCGGTCTACATCAAATTCATTGGCACACATCGGGAATACGACCAGATCGACGCCGAAACCATCGACATGGAGGCTTGAATGGACATCTACCCCATCCGCACCGAGGCGGACTACAGGGCGGCGCTCTCCGAAGTTTCGCGGGGATTCGACGCGGAACCGGAACCCGGCACGCCGGAAGGCGACCGTTTCGAAATCCTTCTGACCCTGATCGCGGCATATGAAGCGGCGCGTTTTCCCGTGGATTTGCCCGATCCGGTGGAAGCCATTCGCTTTCGCATGGAACAGGAGGGACTGACGCCCAGGGATTTGACCCCGTTCATCGGCGGATTGAACCGCGTCTATGAGGTGCTCTCCGGCAGACGCCCTTTGACGCTCGCCATGATAAGGAAGCTGCACGACCGGCTCGGCATTCCCGCCGAATGCCTGATTCGCGCGCCTGGCGCGGCGTGACGCCAGGCGTCGCCGGCGGAGAATGATGGACGGCATTCCCGGTTGTGCCGGCATCTGAACGAAAACCGCGCCATTGCTGGTCATGAAGGCCGTCCCTTGCGATAGAGGCGTTCGTCGAAATCGTCCAGCGCCGGTTGCGGCAGATAGTCCATTTCGTCATCCAAGCCGGAGAGCCGTTCCCGCCACGCTTCCAGCACAGCCGCCCGCTCCGCCGCGGAGAGATAGGGGATGTGCCAGCCGATGAAGGGGCGATGCACGGAAAACCCCGTGTAGCCGAGCGTTCCCCGCAACAGGGGTTTCAACAGGTCTTCGAGCGGGCCGTGAATGCCTTCTTTGCCAAACATGTGCTCCTGTCCGCCCAGGGTGAGGCTGACCAGGGCGCGCTTGCCAGCCAGTCCGCCGCGATCGTAGAAGCGCCTGCCGCCATAGGTGACGCCAGAGACAAGGACGCGATCCACCCAGCCTTTCAGGATGGCGGGCATCGCGTACCAGAAGAGAGGAAAGTTCAGCAGGAGCAAATCGCACCAGAGGAGCTTTTCCAGTTCGCGCTGGATGTCCTCGCGCAAGGTCACGGTTTCGACGGCATGACGCTGTTCCAGGGCATAGACGCAATAATCGGGATTGGCGCGCGCCCGGAAATCATCCTGGGATGCGACCGGATCGAAGCGCATGGCATACAAGTCCGAAACCTGGACGGCATGTCCCTGCCGCGTGAACGCCTCGACCGCGACCTCCTTCAGCGCCGAACTGAAAGATCGAGGTTCCGGGTGCGCGTGGACGATCAGGATGTTCATGCTTTCCTTGTCCTTTTATGGGGTAGACGCCGTTCATCGCGTCCCGCGCAATCCTGGTCTTCCAGCGCATCCTTGCCTTGGTCAACCAACGATGCGGCTCGCGTCGCGCGCTCACGCGCCAGCAGCACGGCGCGATGCAACTGCGCCTGCAATATCTTCATGTCGGGAATGTGCGCCAGATATTCGGCCACGCGGATATGGGAAGCGCCCAAATCCAGCAGTTCCACCTGCTCGGCATCCTTGCTCGCGCAGAGGATCAGGCCGATGGGCGCTTCCTCGTCTTTGGCGCGGTCGTGTTTGTCCAGCCAGCGCAGGTAAAGCTCCATCTGCCCCTTGTGCGCGGGCTGGAATTTTTCCAGCTTCAGTTCCACCGCGACCAGCCGTTTCAGGTGGCGGTGGTAGAACAGCAGGTCGAGATAGAAATCGTCCGCGCCGACGCTGATGCGCTTTTGCCGCGCCACGAAGGTGAAACCCACGCCCATCTCCAGCAGGAACCGCTCCATCTCGCGCAGGATGGCGTCTTCCAGATCGCGCTCGCTGTAGTCGCGCGGCAGCCCCAGAAAGTCGAGCATGTAGGGGTCGCGGAAGACGAGATCGGGCGTCATTTGCCCGCCTTCGCGCAGATGGTCGATTTCGGCCTGCACCACGCTCTCGGGCTTTTTGGCAATGGCCGTGCGCAGGTACAACTGGCTGGCGATGCGCTCACGCAGGGTGCGCACGCTCCAGCGTTCCACGCGGCACAGCTCGGCGTAATATTCGCGCTCCAGGGGCTGCCTGAGCGGCAGGAGCACAACAAAGTGACTCCAGTTCAATTGTCGTGACAGTGTCACGACAATCTTCTCGTCGGGGAAAACCTCGGCGAACTGCACCATGCGCGCCAGATTCTTGACTCCGAAGCCTTGCCCGTAGTCCCGTACCAATTGTGTCGACAGTGTCGACACAATCTCCTCGCCGTACCCGGCGCGCCGCTCGTTCAGCACCTCGCGCCGGATGCGCTGGCCGACGTGCCAATAGAGCATCGTCAACGTGGCGTTGACCGTCTGCGCGACATGCTGGCGCGCGGCGTCGATAAGATCGCGCAGATCCGTGAGCAGGGCGCTTGTGGGCGCGCGTTTCGGGTTCGGGACAAGAGCGGCCTGGGGCATGTCGATTTCCCTCAGCCGCGCGAACGGGCGTCCGCCCTTGCTTCTTCCGGCCTGCGAAAGAGCAGCAGTTTCGAGACGAGTTTTTGCACCGGCTCGCCGTTCTGGTTCACCGTCTCGCTTTGCAGGCTGACGAGGCCGCGGTCGGGTTTGCTTTTCGACGGCGCGATGCCGGTAATCGTGCTCTCCACGTGGAGCGTGTCGCCGGGACGGGTTGGGCGCGGCCAGGAAAGCTCGACGCTCGCGCCGATCAAGCCCCCGGCAAAGGGAACGCTTTCCACCATCAGGCGCATGGTGACCGCCGCCGTATGCCAGCCGCTCGCGGCCAGCGCGCCGAAAAAGGACGCCCGGGCGGCAGCCTCGTCGAGATGAAAAGGCTGCGGATCGAAAGCGCGCGCAAAATCCTTGATCTGCCCCGCGTCGAGCGGATATTCCCGGCTGACATACCGGTCGCCCAGCGCGATGTCTTCCAGATATAGTGCCTTCGTTTCGGTTGTGGTCATTGCTTTTTCCTTCACATCGCAAGATGACTGAACCGCCGTGTGGATTGCCACGCTGCGCGCCTCGCAATGACGTATGAAAGGGGCTTCATCGGCTAATCTCCCCCGCCGCAATCGCCACCACCATCACAGCCCCCATGCCCAAAACCGCCGTGTCCGCCGATAGTCCCTCCAGCATCACCACCGCTGTATCCGCCGATATCTCCTCCGCCATCACTACCACTACGGGAAGCCCTGCCGCCACGGGAAGCCGATGTTTTTCGCCAGATGGTGAAAACACATACCAACACCACAACGAGAACGAGCAGTAAAGGTCCCATGTCGTCCTCAGCCTTCTTCCTTCACCTGCGGCGCGAGCCTGAAAGTCGCTGGTTCCTGCTGGTTCTTCTTCCACACGCGCAAGGCCCAGATGAACAGCCCGATCAGGAAGAACGCCGAGGGCGGCAGGAGCAGGAGGCCGTTGGGCTGATACCAGCCGCCATCCTTTGCCAGCGGCAGGATTTCATATCCCAGGAGCTTGCCCGCGCCGAGGAGTTCGCGCACGACGCCCAGGGCGACCAGCATCAGGGAATAACCGAGGCCATTGCCGATGCCATCCACGAAGGATGCCCAGGGCGGATTCTGCATGGCGTAGGCTTCGGCGCGTCCCATGACGATGCAGTTGGTGATGATGAGGCCGACGAAGACGGAAAGCTGCTTGGCGAGCGTAAAGGCGTAGGCGCGCAGGATCTGGTCGACCACGATCACCAGGGAGGCGATGATGACCATCTGCACGATCATGCGGATCGAACTGGGAATCTGCTTGCGGATCGTGGAGATGAAGAGGTTGGAAAAGGCCGTCACCGAAGTGAGCGCGATCGCCATCACCAGCGCCGTGTTCAAATTGCTCGTGACCGCCAGCGCCGAGCAGATGCCGAGGATTTGCAGGGCGATGGGGTTGTTGTCGAAAATGGGACCAAAGAGGATTTCCCGTGTAGTGGCTGGTTTCGTCATGTCTAGACGCCTCCTTGTTGACTGCGCAAGCGGGCGAGATACGGCCCAAAGCCTTGTTCGCCCAGCCAGAAATGCAAGAAATGATCGACCCCCTTGCTGGTCAGGGTCGCGCCCGCCAAGGCGTCCACCTGATGCGCGGCATCCGCGCCCGCCGGATTGACGCCGCCCTTGACGATTTCGATATTGGGCTTGCCATTCGCGTCAAAGAGCGTCTTGCCGCGCCATAACGCCTTCCATTTGGGATTATCGACTTCCCCGCCCAGACCGGGCGTTTCTCCATGTTGATAAAAACCGAGGCCGATTACGGTGTTCAGGTCGGGTTGCAGGGCAATGAAGCCGTGCAGGGTCGACCAGAGGCCGTAGCCGCGCACGGGCAGGATCAGGGCTTCGAGTTCGCCGCTGCCGTCTTCCTTCAGGAGCCGGTAGACCGTGCTGTATCGCTCGCGCCGCTTGATGAGGGCGATGTCCTCCGCGCCGGAAAGGGCGGTGGAGGTGGCGGGATCTTGCGCCGACTTCAGAGCGTCGAAGGTCAGCGGGTCTCGTGCTTCGCTCTTTTCCCCCGTCGTGAGATCGATCAGCTCGGCCTCGATGCGGGTCTTGAAAATTTCCTGCGCCTCCTTCGCGCCCACCCCCGGCCCGCCGATGCCTGCGACCGCCAGGATGCTGCGCTGTTTGTCCAGGAGGCGGTTTTCTTCCTGCACGGGTTTCAGGATGACGGCGGAACCGGCCACGAATACCGAGGCGACGAGGCTGACGATGAGCGCGACGATGAGCGTGCGCGCGGTGGATTCCTTATTGCCGGACATGACGCGCCATCCTCCGTTTGATGTTGGCCGCGACCACGAAATGGTCGATCAGGGGCGCGCAGAGGTTGGCGAGGAGAATCGCCAGCATCATCCCCTCCGGAAACGCCGGATTGACCACGCGAATCAGCACCACCATGACGCCGATCAAGGCGCCGAAAATCCATTTCCCGGTATTCGTCATGGCGGCGGAAACCGGGTCGGTCGCCATGAATACCATGCCAAAGGCAAAACCGCCCAGGACGAGATGCCAGTACCAGGGGAGCGCGAACATGGGATTCGTCTCCGAAGCGATGCCGTTGAAAAGAAGGCTTGTCGCCGCCATGCCGAGGAAGACGGCAAGCACGATGCGCCAGGAGGCGACGCGGGTAAGAAGGAGCAGGAGGCCGCCCAGGAGGATGGCCGCGGTGCAGGTTTCGCCCATGGAACCCGGCATGATGCCGATGAAGGATTGCGTCCATGAAAACCCGTTTGCCAGCGCGTCAACACCGCCTTCCGCCGCCCTTGCCAGCGGGGTCGCGCCAGTGATGCCGTCGACCGCCGTCCACACCGCGTCGCCGGAAATCTGCGCCGGATAGGCGAAAAACAAGAAGGCGCGTCCGGCGAGCGCCGGATTCAAGAAATTCTTCCCGGTGCCGCCGAAGACTTCCTTGGCGATTACCACCCCGAAGCTGATCCCCAGTGCCACCTGCCACAAGGGAATTGAAGGCGGCAGGGTGAGCGCGAAGAGCACCGAAGTAGCAAAGAAGCCCTCATTGACCTCATGCTTTCGGACGCTGGCAAAGAGCACTTCCCAGAAACCGCCGACCGCGAAGGTGACGAGATAGATGGGTAAAAAGTAGGCCGCGCCGTGGATGAGGTTGTCCCACAGGCTCCCCGGATTGAACCCGGCGATGAGCGCAATCAGCGTGAGCCGCCAGCCTTCCCAACTGCCCTGCGCCGCCGCCAGCAGTTCCGGGCGGGCAGCGTAGGCGCTGTTCGCCTGGAAGCCCACGTTCCACATCCCGGCGAACATGGCCGGGAAGGTGGCGATCCAGACGAGGATGATGATGCGCTTCAAATCCATCGCGTCGCGCACATGCGCGGTGGTGCGGGTAACGCTGCTAGGACGGTAGAGGAAGGTATCGGTCGCCTCATAGACGGCATAGAGTTTCTCGAAGCGCCCGCCCTTGGCAAAGTGCGGCTCCAGCCGGTCGAGTAATTGACGCAAACCCATGAATCAGCCCTCCTTCTCGATGCGGGCGAGCACGTCCCGCAAGATGGGGCCGTATTCATACTTGCCCGCGCAAACGTAGGTACACAAGGCCAGATCCTCCTCGTCCAGTTCCAGCGCCCCCAGCTTCTGCGCCATTTCGGTATCGCCGACGACGAGATAGCGCAAGAGATGCGTGGGCAGAATGTCAAGCGGCATCACCGCTTCATAATTCTCCACCGGCATGATGGCGCGCGGGCTGCCGTTGGTGGTGGTGGTAAAGGGAAATCGTTTCTTGCGGGTAAAGGCGGAAGCGAAGACATTCAGGACCGAATGCTTGTTCGATCCAAAGCGCAAGAAATGCAGCATCTCCCGCTCGCGGCCTTCCTTCAGGCAGGAAACCTGCTGATGGTAGCGCCCCAGAAAGGCAAAATCGCCGCCGCTTTTTCCATCGCCCGCCGCGCGTCCGCCGAAGACGGAGCCGGAAATCACCCGGTTCTCGCCGGGGACGAGTTCGTCCGCAGTGAGTTCATCGAGATTCGCGCCCAGCCGGGTGCGCAAGATGCGCGGATTTTTCACCACCGGCCCGGCGAGCGCAACCACGCGCTCCACCCACAATTGCCCGCTGGCAAAGAGCTTGCCGACGGCGATCACGTCCTGATAGCCGATATGCCATACGGTTCTATGGGCATCGACCGGATCGAGAAAATGGATGTGCGTGCCGGGCAGCCCCGCCGGATGCGGGCCGGTGAAGCGTTCGAGGGTGACATGGGGCAAGTCCGCGCCGGGGATTTCGCCCTTCTCCCCCACGCACAGAAAGACCTTGCCCAGCCGGGAAAGCGCCCGCAGACCGCGCGCGAAATCGTCCGCGTATTCGGCAAGGACGACTTGCGGATCGGCGGCGAGCGGGTGGGTGTCGATAGCGGTGACGAAGAGGGAAACGGGCACGGCGTCCGCTGCGGGAACATGCGAAAAGGGGCGAGTTCTGAAGGCTGTCCACAGGCCGGATTGTTGCAGGTTTTCCCTGACCTTCGCGGCATCCAGCGTATCCAGTTCGCCATCCGCGTAACGCGCGAAGGAAAGGGCGTCGTCGCCTTCCAGATCGATGACGATGGCGTTGAACGCCCGTCGTGCCCCCCGGCAGATGGCGCTGACCACGCCCGCGCCTGGCGCGGTGAAATGCACGCCCGGCGTTTTCTTGTCGGAAAAGAGCGCCTGCCCCAGCTTGACCCTATCGCCCGCCCGCACCGCCATCGAAGGCTTCATGCCGGGATAATCGTCGCCGATGAGCGCAACCTGCTTGATTGGCGGCGCAGCCCCGATTTCCTGGCGCGGCGCGCCGGTAATCGGTAAATCCAGTCCTCGTTTGATTCTGATCATGCGTTTGACCCAATCTCTGGTAAAAACGGAGAGGAGACCGAACCGCCCCCCGAAAGCCGTTGGATTATATCGGGCAAGCGCGATTTTGCGAAGTTCTCCACGCCACGGGCAGAAAGCGGAAGGCAGAAGACATAGGACAGAAAAGTTACCGGCGGCTTCGTCGCTTTGCACCTCACTTTTGACGAGGCGGGCGCGTTCCAGGCGCGCTGCCGCTCATCCTCGTCAAATCAACGCGCCTTTCCGTCACAAATAGCGATCCTCCCGTCAAAAGCGGCAAGAAAAACGAGAGCGCCCCCGTTTCCAGGGTCTTTGCAATGCGGAAAAATCAATGGACGTTGCTCTTCATCTTCTTGATGGCCTGCAATTGCGCGTTCAATTGCGCCAGTTCGGCCTCCGCTGCGGCAAAATTCATGCCGCCGCTGCGCTTGGACAGGGTTTCCTCTGCCTGCCGCTTCGCCTCCAGGAGCTTGGCTTCATCGAGATCGGCGGCGCGGATGGCGGTATCCGCCAGTACAGTGATCAAGTGCGGCTGGACTTCCAGCATTCCGCCGGAAACGTAAACCAGTTCGAAGCGGTCTTCATCCGGAACTTTCAGGCGCAAGGCGCCCGGCTTGATGCGGGTCAACAAGGGTGTGTGCCGGGGCATGATGCCCAGCTCGCCGGATTCGCCAGGAAAAATGGCGAATTCGACGGTGCCGGAGAAAATCTCCTCCTCGGCGCTCACAACGTCCACATGTATGGTCATGGCCATGTCAGGCTCCCTTTCTCGCTGGCCTTACTGCAAAGCCTTGGCTTTTTCGACGGCCTCCTCGATGCCGCCGACCATGTAGAACGCCTGCTCCGGCAAGCTGTCATAATCGCCGTCGACGATGCCCTTGAAGCCCGCGATGGTGTCCTTCAGGGAGACGTATTTGCCGGGCGAGTTGGTAAACACTTCCGCCACATGGAAAGGTTGCGACAGGAAGCGCTGAATCTTGCGGGCACGGGCTACCGTCAATTTGTCTTCCGGGGAAAGCTCGTCCATCCCCAGGATGGCGATGATGTCCCGGAGTTCTTTGTAGCGTTGCAAGGTTGTCTGCACGGCGCGCGCCACTGTGTAATGCTCTTCGCCCACCACCAGCGGGTCGAGCTGGCGGGAAGTGGAGTCGAGCGGGTCGACGGCCGGGTAGATGCCAAGCGAGGCGATGTCGCGCGAGAGCACCACGGTGGAATCCAGGTGCAGGAAGGTGGTGGCGGGCGAGGGGTCGGTGAGGTCGTCCGCCGGCACATAGACAGCCTGGATCGAGGTGATGGAGCCGACCTTGGTGGAGGTGATGCGCTCCTGCAAGCGCCCCATTTCCTCGGCCAGCGTCGGCTGGTAACCCACGGCGGAAGGCATCCGTCCCAGGAGGGCGGAGACTTCCACCCCGGCAAGGGTATAGCGGTAGATGTTGTCGACGAAGAAAAGGATGTCGCGGCCTTCGTCGCGGAAACGCTCAGCCATGGTGAGGCCGGTCAAGGCCACGCGCAGGCGGTTGCCCGGCGGCTCATTCATCTGCCCGAAGACCATGGAAACCTTGTCCAGGACATTGGAATCCTTCATTTCGTGATAGAAGTCGTTCCCTTCACGGGTCCGCTCGCCCACGCCCGCAAACACGGAAAGGCCGGAGTGCTGCTTCGCGATGTTGTTGATGAGTTCCATCATGTTGACGGTCTTCCCCACGCCCGCGCCGCCGAAGAGGCCGACCTTGCCGCCCTTGGCGAATGGACAGATGAGGTCGATCACCTTGATGCCGGTTTCCAGAAGCTCGACCGAAGGGGAGAGTTCGTCGAATTTCGGCGCTTCGGCGTGGATGGCGCGGCGCTCGTCGGCCTCGATGGGACCGGCTTCGTCGATGGGACGCCCCAGCACATCCACAATGCGCCCCAGTGTGCCGTGGCCAACCGGCACCGAAATGGGCGATCCGGTATTGGATACGGCCATGCCGCGCTTCAGGCCGTCGGAAGAACCGAGCGCGATGGTGCGCACGACGCCATCCCCCAACTGCTGCTGCACCTCGAAGGTCAACCCTTTTTCGAGATTGCCGTGCGCGCTGGATTCATCCAGCGTCAGCGCGTCATAAACCCTGGGCATCTGGTCGCGCGGAAACTGGATGTCCACCACCGCGCCGATACATTGCACAATCGAACCTTGACTCATGTTAAATCCCCAATCGTCTCAAAAGTCATCAAAAATCCTGAACCGGATCAGACAGCGGCAGCGCCGCCGACGATCTCGGACAATTCCTTGGTAATGGCGGCCTGACGCGCCTTGTTGTAGACCAGCTTTAATTCGCCGATCACGTTCTTGGCATTGTCGGAAGCCGATTTCATGGCCACCATCCGTGCCGACTGCTCGGAGGCCATGTTTTCCGCCACCGCCTGATAGATCAGCGCCTCGACATAGCGCACCAGAAGGGTGTCGATCACGGTCTTGGCGTCCGGTTCGTAAAGGTAATCCCATTTGGAATGTCCCGCGCCGACTTCGTCGCCCGACAGGGGCAACAACTGCTCGATGGCCGGATCCTGCTTCATGGTGTTCACAAAGCGGGTGTTGGCAATGTATACTGCGTCCAGTTCCCCGGCGATGAAAGCGTCCATCAGCACCTTGATCGGGCCGATCAGCTTTTCCATGCGCGGCGCGTCGCCCAAACCTTCGGCATGGGAAACGATATTGACGCCCGTCCGCTGCATGAAGCCAAACCCCTTGTTGCCGATACAGGTGACGGAGAGCTTGACGCCGGAAGCGTCCCACTCCTTCATCCGCGCTAGCACCTGGCGCAGCACATTGCTGTTCAGTCCGCCGCACAACCCCTTGTCGGAAGTGATGACGATAAGGCCCACACGCCTGACCTCGCGTTCGCTCAAAAAGGGGTGCCGGTAATCGGTGAGCGCGTGCGACAGATTGGCCGCCACGCGCCGGATCTTCTCGCCATAGGGACGGGCGGCGCGCATCCGGTCCTGCGCCTTGCGCATCTTGGAGGCGGCCACCATCTCCATGGCCTTGGTGATCTTGCGCGTGTTTTCCACGCTCCGGATCTTGTTGCGAATTTCCTTGCCGCTCGGCATGACGCTCTCCTCGTGTCAGACCCAGGCGCCTTTGAAAGCCGTGATGGCGTCTATCAGCGCTTCTTCGGTTTCCTTGTCCATATCCCTGGAAGTCTCCATTTTTTCCAGCGCCTGCGCGGCATGCTGTTTCAGATAGGCCAGCAGCCCCTTTTCAAATTCCAGCGCGCGCCGGACTTCCACGTCTTCATAGAAGCCCTTGTCCGCCGCGAAAAGCGTCACCGCCATCTCGGAAATGCGCATGGGCGCGTACTGCGGCTGTTTCATGAGCTCCGTGACCATGCGCCCGTGCTCCAGTTGCTTGCGCGTCGCCTCGTCCAGATCGGAAGCGAACTGGGCAAAGGCCGCTAGCTCCCGGTATTGCGCGAGCGCCAGGCGCACGCCGCCGCCCAGCTTCTTGATGACCTTGGTTTGCGCCGCGCCGCCGACGCGGGAAACCGAAATCCCGGCATTGATCGCCGGACGGATGCCGGCGTTGAAAAGGTCGGTTTCCAGGAAGATCTGTCCGTCGGTGATGGAAATCACATTGGTCGGCACAAAGGCGGAAACGTCGCCCGCTTGGGTTTCGATCACCGGCAAGGCGGTCAAGGAGCCGGTCTTGCCCTTCACTTCGCCGTTGGTGAACCGTTCCACCCATTCTTCGGAGACGCGCGCGGCGCGTTCCAGCAAGCGGGAGTGCAGATAGAACACGTCGCCTGGATAGGCTTCGCGCCCCGGCGGACGGCGCAGCAAGAGGGAAACCTGGCGATAGGCCCATGCCTGTTTCGTCAAATCGTCGTAGATGATGAGGGCATCCTCGCCACGGTCGCGGAAATATTCGCCCATCGTGCATCCGGAATAAGGCGCGATGTATTGCAGCGCCGCGGTTTCCGAGGCGGAAGCGGCAACGACTATGGTATATTCGAGCGCGCCGTGCTCTTCGAGCTTGCGCACTACGTTGGCGATGGTGGATGCCTTTTGTCCTACGGCCACGTAAATACACTTTACGCCGGTACCTTTCTGATTGATGATGGTGTCGATCGCCACGGCGGTCTTGCCGGTCTGGCGGTCGCCGATGATGAGTTCGCGCTGGCCGCGTCCGATCGGCACCATGGCGTCGATGGATTTGAGGCCGGTCTGCACCGGCTGGGAAACGGATTTCCGCCAAATGACGCCGGGCGCGACCTTTTCGATCTTGTCGGTGAGTTTGTGGTTCAATGGTCCCTTGCCGTCGATGGGCTGGCCGAGGGAATTGACCACGCGCCCCAGGAGTTCCTGACCGATGGGCACTTCCAGAATGCGCCCCGTGCATTTGACGGTATCGCCTTCGGAAATGTGCCGGTACTCGCCCAGCACCACTGCGCCAACGGAGTCGCGCTCCAGGTTCAGCGCCATGCCGAAGGTATTGCCGGGAAATTCCAGCATTTCACCCTGCATGGCGTCCGCGAGGCCGTGTATGCGGCAGATGCCGTCAGTCACGGAAACGATCGTCCCCTGGGTGCGGGTTTCTGCACCCACGCCGAGGTTTTGAATCTTGCTTTTGATCAGCTCGCTGATCTCGGACGGATTCAACTGCATTTAAATCTCCTAATTCTTGAGCGCGACAGACAAGGTTTCGAGCTTGCCGCGCACGGAAGCGTCCAGCACCTGATCGCCTACCGCCACGCGCACGCCGCCAATCAACGCCGTATCCACCACCACGGTGGGCGCAAGTCTCGTTTTGAAATGCGCTTCCAGTTGCGGAACCAGCATCTTCAAATCCGCCTCGGAAAGCGGGAAAGCGGTCTGGATCACCGCTTCCCTGATGCCTTCTTCAGCGGACTTGTTGAGTTCGAACAGCGCGGCGATTTCCGGCAACAGCGCCAGCCGTTCGTTTTCCGCAAGGACGCGAATGAAATTGCCTAGCACGGCGTCATCGTCATCGGCAAGCGAAATGAACAATTGCGCCATTTCCCCGGCGGAGAAGCTGGGATCGCCGATTAGTTCGACCATCTTCGCGTCCTGGGCGACGAGCGCCAGGCGCTGGAGACGGTCTGACCAGGCGCCCAATGCCTCCGCTTCCTTGGCGGTCTGATACGCCGCTTCGGCATAGGGACGGGCGATGGTGACGGTTTCAGCCATTTACAGATCCTGTTTGAGCGCGGACAGCAACTCGGCATGGGCGCGGGCGTCGATTTCGCGGCGCAGGATTTTTTCCGCGCCCGCTACCGCCAAGGCCGCCACATGATCGCGCAAACTTTCGCGGGCGCGCAGGGTTTCCTGCTCGATTTCCGCCTTGGCGCCGACAATGACGCGATCCGCCTCGACCTTGGCCTGCGCCTTGGCTTCCTCGATGATCTGCGCCGCGCGTTTTTCCGTTTGCGCCAACAGTTCCGCCGATTTTTCCTTGCCGGTACGCAAGGCTTCGGCGGAGCGCTTGCTCGCCAGTTCCAGTTCCTGCTTGCCGCGATCCGCCGCAGCTAGGCCATCCGCTATTTTTTTCGCGCGTTCATCCAGCGCCTTCATGATGGGGGGCCACACGAACCGCATGGTGAACCACGCCAGGATGAGGAACACTACGAGTTGCGCGATCAGTGTCGAATTCAGATTCACGGTGACGTCTCTTTTCGAAATGACGGCTCAGGGGGTGGGCAGGTTCGCAATCTGCCCCAGGAAGGGATTGGCGGTCGCAAACCACAGCGCCACGCCCGTCCCGATGATGAAGGCCGCGTCGATCAGGCCGACGAGCACGAACATCTTGGTTTGCAGCTCGTTCATCAATTCCGGCTGCCGCGCGGACGCCTCGATGAACTTGCCGCCCATGAGACCGATGCCGATACAGGCGCCGACAGCGCCCAGACCAATGATGAGGCCAGCGGCCAATGCGACGAAACTAATGACTTCCATGATGACTCCTCAGAAAAAAACAAGGGAAAAAACTTCGTTTAATGGCTTTCATGCGCCTGCCCGATGTAGATCAGCGTCAGCATCATGAACACGAAGGCTTGCAGGGTAATGATCAGGATGTGGAAAATCGCCCATACCGTACCCGCCAACACCTGTCCGATCCACAGCCCCCAGCCGAGCGCGGAATCCAGCGCCCAGGCGCTGCCCATGAGCGCGATCAGCATGAAGATCAGCTCGCCGGCATACATGTTGCCGAAAAGCCGCATCCCGTGCGAAAGCGTCTTGGAGATGAATTCGATGATCTGCATGGCGAGATTGAACGGCGCCAGCGCCCAGTGCGCGCCGAAAGGCGCGGAAATGAGTTCGTGCGCCCAGCCGCCTAGCCCCTTGATCTTCACGTTGTACCAGAAGCAAAGCAGGAGCACGCCGATGGAAAGCCCCAGCGTGCCGTTCAGGTCGGCGGTGGCGACAACGCGCTGATAGGCGTTCCTTGGATCGCCGCCCGCCGTGGTGTAGATGCCTTCCCATATTTTCGGCAGCAAATCGACGGGCAACAAGTCCATCGCGTTCATCAGGAAAATCCAGATGAACACCGTCAAAGCCAGCGGCGCGACGAACAGACAGGAATTGGCGTGCTGGATGATGCCCTTGGCTTGATCGGCGACCATTTCCACCACGATTTCCACAGCGGCCTGGAAGCGCCCCGGCACACCGGAAGTTGCCCGGCGCGCGACGCGGGCGAGCAGGAAAACCGTCAAAAGCCCCAGCGTCAACGAATAGAACAGGGTATCGAGATTGAACACCGTCAAGTCCAGGATGGCGGTTTGCTTCTCGCCCGCGCTGTTCAGATGGGTCAGGTGGTGAATGATGTATTCGCCCGGCGTCAGGGCGTGTTCCGTAATCGCTTCTTCCGTAGCCATGTCAGGATTTCTTCCAAAAAGCCAAAAAACTTGCCTGTAACACAATCGCCATGCCGAACAACAGACTGGGCCAGTGCACCGCGTAAGCCTTGACGACGACGACCAGCAAGCCAAGCATCGTCACAATCTTGACGAACTCGCCGATGAAAAAATCGGTGGGAGACACCCTTCCCGAACGCCGCCTTGCCTTGAACAAAAGCCGAAACGCGAACCAGGCCGCCGGAAAAATACAGACCACGCCCGCCAGGAACGCCGAGATCGCCCCGCGCGTTCCCGCAAACAGGGCGGCGAGACATACCGCCAGCGCGGCGGCGCATAATTGTAGGTAGAGCGTCTTTATCATGTGGGCAAAAACCGCCGTTTGTTGGGGGGTCGGCGAAAACCTCGACAATTTACGGCCTGAACGCGAATTCGTCAAATGGAAAATGGATCGACGCCGACGGACAGGATGGCGAATATCCTCTGTTCATGCCTTAGAATGTTCGCCTTCATACTTCTTTTCGTTGGGAGATCGCCATGACTTACAAGGTTTTCATCGATGGACGGCACGGCACGACGGGACTCAGGATAGACGAGCGCCTCGCCGGTCGCCCGGACATCGAACTGCTCGACATCCCCGAGGGCGCCCGCAAGGATCCAATCCTCAAACGTGAATACCTCAACGCCGCCGATCTGCTGTTTCTCTGCCTGCCCGACGCGGCGGCAAGGGAATCCGTCGCCCTCCTCCATCCGGACAATATCCGCACCCGCGTACTCGACACATCCACTGCGCATCGCACCGATCCCGAATGGGTGTATGGCCTGCCGGAATGCGATGGCGGACAACGGCAACGGATACAGGATGCCCGCCGGGTCGCCGTGCCCGGCTGCCACGCCACGGGCTTCATCCTGCTTGCGCGGCCACTGGCGGCAGCAGGCATCCTCCCCGCCGACTATCCGGCGAGCGCCACGTCCATCACGGGTTACACCGGCGGCGGTAAGGCGCTGATCGCCCGCTACGAGACATCGGCGCCCCTGCCGCCTTCCCTGCAAGGCCCCTGCCCTTACGCGCTGGGACTGACCCACAAACACCTGCCGGAAATGCAGCGCGTGAGCGGCCTTGCGCATCCGCCGCTCTTCGTGCCCATCGTCGGCAATTTTGCTCAGGGCATGTTGGTGAGCCTCCCCATTTTTCCGCCCCTGCTCTCCATGCCTGCAAAGCCCGCCGATCTGCACGCCTTCTACAGCGAATACTATGCCGGAGCGCCCTTCATCAAGGTCATGCCGCTGGACGCCTCGCGCTTCCTGGAAAACGGCTGCCTCCCCGCCACCGCCTGCAACGACACCAATCGGGCGGAAATCTTCGTTTTCGGCCACGACGCGCAAATCCTAGTCGCCATCCGCTTCGACAACCTCGGCAAAGGCGCGTCCGGAGCGGCGGTACAGTGCATGAACCTGATGCTG
The DNA here is from genome assembly GCA_031258715.1 of Zoogloeaceae bacterium. Lineage (GTDB taxonomy): Bacteria > Pseudomonadota > Gammaproteobacteria > Burkholderiales > Rhodocyclaceae > Azovibrio. The sequence continues at coordinate 5,471 of JAIRMN010000076.1, read as the reverse complement.
GGCGTGGAAGAAACGGCTGGACTGACGATCTGAGGATCAGGTATCAGGGACAGGAGACGGAACGCCACCGCCTCGTCAAAAGCGCGGCATAACTTAGTACGCTCCTACCTCATCATTCTCCGGAGTGAACCCCGACGCGCCCGCCCTTTCCTGGGTTCTTTCTATCGACCGAAGGCCGCTGACTTCCGCTGTCGATTCCCGATCCCTGCCTTCTCAGGCCGCCTGATCGACGTTTTGCCCCAGGTGCGAGGGATTGCGGGTGATGGGAAGCGCGGCGATGAGTTCCAGGGCAGCCTCGGCCTGCATGTCGATGGCCTTTTTGAGCACGACCATATTTACGACATCCGGCGCTTGACTGGTCTGGGCGGCCAGGCTGCCGACATTGCTGTTGATTTCCATGATGCGTTCCCTTTCATGCGATACGGGATTAAAGTATAGCCTCTTTTGAACCGCGCAGGATTTGTCATGCCGAACTCACGCCCGCACACGAAAACAAACCCGACGCTCCCGGAAGACGTCCTGGAACCCGCGACGGTTCCCGAAGAACGCTTTCTGGAAGAAGTCGACGATCTCGATGCCCGCGCGCGGGAAGTGATTGCGGACGGCATGCGTGTGCATCTCGAGGTGCGCGCGCAGGAGCCGGAGTTGCGATTCCCCGATCTCCGGGAGGATTTCGAATTTTCTTCGCCGCTGCACCCCGGCGGCCTGCTCGGACAGTTGCGCGAACAGGCGCAGGACGTGCTGAACCAACAGGAAGCGCGCGCGCGGCAAAACGCGAAACTGGCGGTACAGGTCGATCAATCCATGCGCTATGTCTTTGCCTGGCTGCACGACATGATAGAGCAGCTTAACATCATCAAACCCGAAATTCCCCGCGACTATCTGCTGGCGGACGAAAAATACCTGCAAGTCCTGGCCTGGCAGGAAGGCGGCGTGGATTACCGCATCGTGAATTCCGCGAGCGACCTGACACTCATAAATTCCGTCAGCCTGAATTACCGGCTGACGAGCGAAAAACCCGACATCGCCCTGAAACGCAACGCGCCCATAGCGGAAGAATTCCGCCAACGCTTTTTCGATCTCAACCTGAACATGCTGATCGATGAAATCTATGACGCGCGCCATGTCCTGAAAACCATACACTTCAGAATCGCCCAGGAAGTCCGGGTAAGGGCGCATTGGGAACCAGACTACCAGGAAGAACGGATCGTGGTGCGCACCAGCAACCTGGAACGCCTGGGCAACGCCATTTACCGGCTCCCCATCGAAGCGCCCCGAAATCCCGTGTTGATGGAAGAATTCGGACGCATGATCCTAGGCGCGCCACACCGCTTCCCGCATGTCACCCAGTCGCAGGCCCCATAAGACGCGGTGTTTCGTTTCAGTGGGCAAAAGGCAGGGAGGACAGAGAACTTGTGGATTTTTCCCCTCATGGGGCTGATGTAACCCCTGCTGTCCTATTACCCAGATTTCTTGCTCGTTCACTCCAAAAGACGAGCGCAGATATTGATCAAGAAAGTTTGCAGGTCATTCTCATCAGCATGACGAATGGATTGTTGACGAATTTTGATGCTCCGGCCACGGACATTACCTCCAGATTATTTGATCGACATCAAATTCGCTGCTTCGGCAGGACGAAGGCGGGCAATTCGGGTCATTTGGTCATACCTTTCGTGATTCTTTTAAAATTACAATGGATTCAATGAGTTATCGTTTGATTTCCTGTAAAAAACCCAAGCTTGCCAGATTTTTCGCCTTCGTCTAGAATCTCGCGGTCTTACCAATTTGGGCCTATCGCGCGTGTCGTCTTCTCCCGGACTTTCCGTACCCAAGCTTCCCGACGCCATTGCCGCGACGCTGGAGCGACGCATCCTGGAAGGCGTGTTCAGGCCGGGCGACAAGTTGCCCGCCGAGCGGGAACTGGCGGTGGATCTGGGCGTTTCCCGTCCCTCGCTGCGCGAAGCCATGCAGAAACTGGCGGCCAGGGGATGGTTGCGGCGGCGTCAGGGTGGCGGCACTTTTGTGACGGACGCGCTGCAAGCGGCCTTTGTCGACCCCTGGCGGGAAATGCTGGCGGCAGCGCCGAATCTGCGTGAAGACCTGCTGGAATTCCGTCGTCTCCTGGCGGCGCAGACGGCGGAATGGGCGGCAGGGCGGCGCGTGGAGGCCGACATGACCCTGCTTTCGGAAACCCTCGCCCGCCTGCAAGCCGCCCTCGAAACCGACGGCGCGGAAGAGGAAATCGAAACGCTGGCCGCCTGTGAGCGGGCGTTTCACCAGGCCATTGCCGATGCCGCCCACAATGCGCTGGCCGCGCATCTGACCGCCACGCTCCTGCATTTTCTCGCCGACGATCTGCGCCTCAACCTGGCGGAACTTCAGGCGGTGCCGCGCGCCTTTGCCCTGATTGCGGCGCAGCAACAGGCGGTGTTTTTCGCCATCCGCGATGGCCAGCCCGCCGCCGCCCGGTTGGCCGCCGAAGCGCACATCGATTTCATCCACGCGAGCCTCGCGCAATCCCTGCGTTCGACGGCGCGGCGCGAAGCGGCCACCCGCCGTCTCCACGCGCGGGACGCCCTCTCTTCTTTCCCATCGATCTGAAAGGAACCCGCCATGAGCGCCCTCTACGTTATCCCCTTTGAAGCATTGCGCATGAACGATGTCGACAAAGTCGGCGGCAAGAACGCCTCTTTGGGCGAGATGATCAGCCAACTGGCCGATTCCGGTGTGCGCGTTCCCGGCGGGTTTGCCACCACCGCCCTGGCCTACCGGAATTTCGTGGCGCAAAGCGGGCTGGATACGCGCATCGCCGACGCCCTGGAGCACCTGGATGTGGAAGACATCAACGCGCTGGCGTCGTGTGGCGAAAAAATCCGCCAGTGGATCGTCGATACGCCCTTTCCCGCCGCCTTGTCGGTCGCCATTACCGAGCAGTATCAGCGGCTCATCGCGGGCGCTACCGACAATGTCTCCTTCGCCGTGCGCTCTTCCGCCACCGCAGAGGATCTGCCCGACGCTTCCTTCGCCGGGCAGCAGGAAACCTTTTTGAATATCGTCGGCCTGGACAACATCCTGCACGCGATCAAGGAAGTCTTCGCTTCGCTCTACAACGACCGGGCGATCGCCTACCGGGTGCATAAAGGCTTCATTCACGCCGATGTCGCGCTTTCCGCCGGGGTGCAGCGCATGGTGCGCTCCGATAAGGGCGCGGCGGGCGTGATGTTTACGCTCGACACCGAATCGGGCTTTCGTGACGCGGTGTTCGTCACCGCGAGCTACGGCCTGGGTGAAACCGTGGTGCAGGGCGCGGTCAATCCCGACGAATTTTACGTGCATAAACCCATGCTGGAAGCGGGCAAGAAGGCCGTCATCCGCCGGAATCTCGGCTCCAAGATGATCCGCATGGTCTTTTCCGCCGAACGGATCGCGGGACGATCCACGATTACCGAGGATGTTCCGGAAGCCGAGCGCGTCCGCTTTTCCATCACCGACGCCGAAGTGGAGGAACTCGCCCGCTACGCGATGGTCATCGAAAAGCACTACCAGCGCCCCATGGACATCGAATGGGGAAAGGACGGCATGGACGGCAAACTCTACATCCTCCAGGCCCGACCGGAAACCGTGAAGGCCCAGGAGGACGGCAACCGGCAGGAAAAATTCAAGCTGAAGTCCTTTTCCAGGGTGCTGGCCTCCGGTCGCGCCATTGGGCAGAAGATCGGCGTCGGGCCGGTCAGGATCGTCCGTGACCCGAAGGAAATGGACAAGGTGCAGCCTGGCGATGTGCTGGTGGCCGACATGACCGATCCCAACTGGGAGCCGGTGATGAAGCGCGCCGCCGCCATCATCACCAACCGGGGCGGACGCACCTGTCATGCCGCGATCATCGCCCGCGAACTGGGCGTGCCCGCCATCGTCGGCTGCGGCAACGCGACCCAGGCGCTGGAAGACGGCGAAACCGTGACGGCCTCCTGCGCCGAAGGCGATACCGGCTACATCTATCGCGGACAGCTGGAATACGAAGTCATCACAAAGGATGTTTCTGTCATGCCGGACATCCCCGTGAAAATCATGATGAACGTGGGCAACCCGGAACTGGCCTTCGAGTTTTCGCAACTGCCCAACGCGGGCGTGGGGCTGGCGCGGGTGGAATTCGTCATCAACAACGTGATCGGCGTCCATCCCAAGGCCATCCTGGAAATCGACGAGATTCCCGCGGGCAAGCGCGAGGAAATCGAGCGCCGCGCGCGCGGATACGCGAATCCCGTGGAATTCTTCGTGGAAAAGCTCGCCGAGGGCGTGGCGACCATCGCCGCCGCCTTCTGGCCCAAGCCGGTAATCGTGCGGCTTTCCGACTTCAAATCCAACGAATACCGCAAACTCCTGGGCGGCGATCTTTACGAACCGGAAGAGGAAAATCCCATGCTGGGCTTCCGGGGCGCGTCGCGCTACATCGCGCATTCATTCCGCGACTGCTTTGAACTGGAATGCCGCGCCATGCAAAAGGTGCGCGAGGCGATGGGCTTGACCAACGTCTGGCTGATGATCCCCTTCGTGCGCACACTGGAAGAGGGGAGGGAAGTGCGGGCGCTGCTGGCTGGACACGGCCTGAAGCAGGGAGAAAACGATCTGAAGCTCATCATGATGTGCGAAATTCCCTCGAATGCTTTGCTGGCCGATGAATTCCTCGACATCTTCGACGGCTTTTCGATTGGCTCCAATGACCTGACCCAATTGACGCTCGGCCTCGATCGCGATTCCGGCCTGGTCGCCAACCTCTTCGACGAACGCAATCCGGCGATAAAAAAGCTCCTCTCGATGGCGATCGAAACCGCCAACCGGCGCGGCAAATACGTCGGCATCTGCGGCCAAGGCCCCTCGGATCACGCCGATCTCGCCGAATGGCTGATGGCGCAGGGCATCCAGAGCATGTCCCTGAACCCGGACACCGTGGTGGATACTTGGCAACGGCTGGCAGGATCAGGAGACAGGTGACAGAGGACTGAAGACAGAAAAGTTACCGGCGCTTTGCGCCGCGGGTTACGAATCCGGGACGCCACAGTCGCTTGAAAACCTGTCCGCCAGGGCTTGCCCGTCCGTCAGGACATTATTCCTTGTTTTGGGTATCGGCGGACAGGCATTGTTTCCCGAAGGCAGGGGTTTTTGGCCTCAGCCGATGTGTACTGCAGCCAAAAGTCGCGGCGTTCGGGCTTCTTCTCGGTGACTAGCTCGCTTGCGGCGATGACTTCGATTGGGTCAGCGTTGACTAGTTGCGCCAGCTTTATGCAAACAACGTTAGGGAAACCGCATTTTTTAGCGTTCACAAGTCTGACGTAGGAAGTGGCAATGTCCAAGTGTTCGGCTAGTGCCTTCTGACTGCCTAGCTTTTGCGTCCCTGCATTGATGTAGTCGCGGATTTCCATTTTTTGCTTTTTCCTCTTGACAGTAGAAATTTCTACTGCTAGTGTCTGCGG
>JAIRMN010000092.1 GCA_031258715.1 Zoogloeaceae bacterium | reverse complement strand
GCGCAGGCGCTGGTCGACGCCATGCGAGGCGCGACGCCGCCGGATGCCGGAGAGTCCTCCGCCACGCTCCCCGAAGACCTGCTTCAAATCATCGGCATCCAATGGGAAACGCCGGAAGGTGAAGCCTTGCTGTAAGCCATGACATGACCGGGAAACCGGTCATGCGGCGCCCAAACGAATTCCCCTTCAACGAATGCCGCCGGTTTGGGGCCGGGTTTCCAGCCAGGCGTTGAAACGCCCTATTTCAGGACGCGCAAGGCCGAAAATGACGCGGAGTTTGCGGGAGACCGCGCCCCCATGCGGCGCGAGGCGGCTCGATGCGCGGTTCGCCGCGAAATGTTCCTTGACGGGTAACGACGCGCTTCCACCTTCGCCTTCACGTCATGGCAACGATGTCTGTCCGCGGGAAGTCGCGGCGTCCAATTCTCGAACTTCACGCGGTTGTCCGACCCAACCGTCCGACCCCGCCGTCCGCTCATGGCGCTCGCACAGGATGTCCGCCAGATCGCCCCCCATCCACTGGAGGCCGTTCCTCCTTCCCGCATCGGCGCTTGGAATTGTGCCTTGCAGCGCCTGTGGCAATCCTTGAGGAACCGGTTCGCCGCTTCCAGGCTCGTGATGCCCGCAAGCGCCAGTTCCTTCGGCAGCCTCAAGAAACCGATCGACGCGAACCATCCTGGTGAATCATCATCCCCAGCAGCCCCGCCGCTTCCTCCTGGCTCAAACGAGCACCGTTCCAGCCTTCATGGATAGTGTGAACACACCCTAATTCCTGTCCGTTAGCGGGAGGCGGGTGGGGGCGGCAATTTTTCCAGGGCGTCCTGGATTTCCAGCCAGCGGTATTCGGTGGCTTCCAGGGCTATCGTGATTTCTTTCTGGCGGCGCGTCAGGGCTTCGTGTTGTTGGCGGTCGGCTTTTGGCGCGTAGAGCGCGGGGTTGGCGAGGTTTGTTTCCAGTGTCTGGATTTCTGTGGTGAGTGTGGTCAGTTGTGTTTCCAGTTTTTCCAGTTCCGTGAGGAAGGAGCGTCTTTTTTGCAGGATTTCCTGGCGCGCGGCGGCGTTTTCTGCGCGGCGCTGGCGGTGTTCTGGCGTCTTTTTCGGGCTGCTTTGCCGGAGGGCGCGTCGCGCCGCAAGCCAATTGGCGTAATCCTCCAGATCGCCATCGAAGGGACGCGCGGCGCCATCGGCGACCAGCCAGAGTTCGTCGGTTACGGTGGCGAGCAAGTGGCGATCGTGGGAGACCAGCGCCATGCCGCCGGTGTAATCCTGTAAGGCGAGGCAGAGCGCCTCGCGCATTTCCAGGTCGAGGTGGTTCGTCGGCTCGTCGAAGAGGAGCAGGTTGGGCTTCCTGCGGATCAGGAGGGCAAGCGCGAGCCGGGACTTTTCCCCGCCTGAGAAGGGCGCGACGGGCATCGTCGCCATGTCGCCACGAAAATCGAAGCCGCCCAGGTAATCGCGCAAGATTTGTTCCGGCGTTTCGGGTTCCTGGCGCAGCAGGTGTTGCAGCGGCGATTCGTCGGGGCGCAGTTGTTCCAGTTGATGCTGGGCGAAATAGCCGGTGACGAGCGTCCGGGCTTTTGTGCGCTCTCCGCGCAGCAGGGGCAGTTCGCCCGCCAAGAGCTTGAGGAGCGTGGATTTTCCCGCGCCGTTCTGGCCGATGAGGCCGATGCGGCTGCCGGAGGCAATGCGCATTTCCAGTCCGGCGAGCGTTTCCACGCCGTGATAGCCGGTCGATGCCCGCGTCAGCGTCAGGAGCGGATCGGGCAATTGCGCGGGCGTGGCGAATGAAAAGCAAAAAGGGGAATCGACGTGCGCGGCGGCGATGATCGTCATGCGGGAAAGCGCCTTGACGCGGCTTTGCGCCTGTCGCGCCTTGCTCGCCTTGGCGCGGAAGCGTTCGATATAGCGGGTGAGGCGGGCGATCTGCCGCTGTTGCGCGGCGTGGGCGGCCTGTTCCACCGCCAGCCGTTCGGCGCGGGTCTTTTCGTAAGTGGAATAACCGCCGCCATAAAGGACGAGCCGCCGGTTTTCGATGGCGAGGATGTGTCCGGCGATGGCGTCGAGGAAATCGCGGTCATGGGAAACAACGATTAAGGTCGCGGCGACGCCTTTCAGCCAGTTTTCGAGCCACAGAATGGCGTCCAGATCGAGGTGGTTGGTGGGTTCGTCGAGCAGCAGGAGATCGGCGCGGCAAAAGAGCGCCCGCGCCAGATTGAGCCGCGCCCGCCAGCCGCCGGAAAATTCCGCCACGGGTCGCGCGCAGTCCGTCTCGGAAAAGCCCAGGCCGGCAAGCGATTCCGCGGCGCGGGCGCGGGCGGAATAACCGCCGATGTCGCCGTAACGAAGGTGCAGGGCGGCAATCCGTTCGCCATCTTCGTCCGCTTCGGCGGCGCACATCCGGGTTTCCAGTTGAATGAGTTCGGCGTCGCCCGACAACACGAAATCGATGGCGGAATCCTCCAGCGCGGACGTCTCTTGGCTGATTTGCGCCAGAATCCAGCCGACAGGCATGAAAACCGTCCCTTTTTCGGGGGCCAGCGTCCCGGCAAGGAGCGCGAACAGACTGGATTTTCCCGTGCCGTTCGCGCCGACCAGACCCACGCGCCAGCCAGGATGAATCCGCACGTTTGCGCCTTCGATGAGGGTTTTACCGGCGCGGGCAAGCGAAAGGTTCTGGAGGGCAAGCATGGAACCGTCGTGTTCAGGAAAGGGAGGGGATTCTACCCGGCGCGGCGAAACAGGGAGAAGACAATCGCAAAAAAGAATACACTATGCGCTTTCACAAAACCGGGGGAAGAAAAATGGAAATGGAATGGTCGATGACGCTGTTGGTTGTTCTCTTCGCGCTGGCCGTGGTCGTCTGGCTTGTCCGGAAACTCGTCTGGAAACTGGTGCGCTTTGCGAAATTCGCGCCGAATCGTCATGTATTTCGCTATCGGAGCGGGAAAATCACGGCGGAAGGGGCGGGGCTTTCCTTTTTTTATTTCGCGCCGACGACCACGCTCGTCGTCGTGCCGGTCGGCAGTGAGGACGCGCCCTTCATGCTTTCGGAAGTCTCCTCGGACTTCCAGGAACTGACGCTCCAGGGGCAGATTACCTACCGCATTTCGGAACCGGCAAAGGCCGCGAAAATGCTGAACTACACACTGGATAGCGAACAGAAGGCGCTGGGCTATATTTCCGAAGACCCGCAAAAACTCCCGGAACGGCTCGTCAATCTGGCGCTGGTGGTGATCAAGGGCGCGGTCAAGAATCTTTCCCTGAAGGAAGCCATCGTCTCTTCGGACGAAGTCGCCCGAAGCGCGCATCAGGCGCTTGCCGGGCATGAAATGGTGAAGGCGCTGGGCGTGGAAATCCTGGGGCTTTCCATTGCCGCCATCCGTCCCAATCCGGAAACCGCCAAGGCGCTGGAGGCCGAAACCCGCGAGGAAATCCTGAAGGAATCCGACCAGGCCATCTTCCTGCGGCGCAATTACGCCGTGGAACAGGAGCGCATCATCCGCGAAAGCGAACTCAATACCGAAATCGCCGTGGAAAAAAAGAACCGCGAAATCCAGGAAAACAAGCTGGAAACCCAGCGTTTTGCCATGAAAAAGGAACTGGAAATGGAAGAGGAACGCCTCGCCTTCCAGATTCAGCAGGAAGAAAAGAACCAGGCGCTGATCGACCTCAAGACCCGCAACGACAAGGCGGTGGCCGATGCCAGGGCTTACGCGCTCAAGGCGGTCATCGCGGCCTATGAGAACACGAAACCGGATGTCCTGAGGGTGCTGGCGAACGCCGGGCTGGATTCGGGGCATCTTCTGGCGCAAGCCTTCCAGGGGATTGCCGACCAGGCGGAAAAGATCGGTAGCCTCAACATCACCCCCGATCTGCTGAACGCCATCGTGGCTTCTTCGTCCAGGGCGAAGGCAAAGTAGAAAGGGAAAATGCCATGACGCGAAAGATACGGGCTGCGCTATTCCTGCTGCCGCTTCTGGCCGTGACAGCTTGCAGCCAGGAATCCCGGACGGCGGGAATGGAAGCGGACGCGATGCAGCAGGCGGGCGCGGCGGATACCATGCTGGCCTACGAGCGTCGCCTGCGCGTCGAACTGCCCGCCGGACAAGTGACCGGGCGTCTGAAAGCGGCGCGGGAAGCCTGCGAGACGGCGCGTTTCGGCCTTTGCCATCTTCTTTCCATCCAGCAGGAACAAGGCAACAGAGGCTATTTGAGCGTGCGCCTCCTGCCCGCAGGCGTCGAGCCGTTGATTGTCTTGGCGCGGGGGGAA
>JAIRMN010000081.1 GCA_031258715.1 Zoogloeaceae bacterium | reverse complement strand
CAGCGTTAATCTGGCATTCTTGTGACTGTTCATCCGGAGGTTTCCTTGTGGGATCGTGAAGCTCGCAAACTCCAGTTTCCCACAGCCTTCCGGGTGAACAACCTATTGAAACATTACACCTGACCACGATCCACGATGAAAGCGCAATCCTTCCCGCCCTCGCGCGGGAAGGTTTTTTACAAAGAAATAAATCGGATCGGGGGGAATGCCGATTTCCCATAGGAATGCCAGGGCGCGCGGGCCACACTGTGCCAATCCATCCCATCCCCGCGAGACCCCATGCGCGACCCTTTCTGGATCGGCCCCGAGCAGCCGACCGGCATCAGACTGAAATTCGGTCGGCCCGGAATTCCGATTTCATGTGGCGGATTGCGCCCGGTTGTGCAAGGCTTTCTTCATGTTCCGCCGATTCTTCGGCGACATGCCCAGGCCGCCGCGATCTTCAAGGCGGCGCGCGGTTTTTCCCGCGCGATCGTTCCCGTTCGCTCAGGCATCGTAACGCGAACAGCCCCCTGTCATCGGGGGCGATGCCAGTTTCTTCTGTTTTCCTTCTCAACCCATGCGGGGCGCCACACCTCCCCGCCGGGGCCGGGTGTGTCTCCGCTGTTCCAAGGAGATTCACCATGACTGCCACACCTTCCTCCCAGGAAAAATCCTATTTCGACCTGCACCTCACCGGAAGCGGTCGTATCCGCCGCATCCGGGACGTGGCGCCCGATCATGGCCCCAGCTACCTCGCCTGCGACATCGTGGCGTCCCGCAAAGGCCGTGATGAGTCCGTGCGCTTTGATTGCAACGTCGTGGGGAAAGACGCCCAACCCCTGGTGCGCCGCTGCGACGAGGCGATAAAAGCCGGACAGGACGTCCGTGTCGGCTTCAAGCTGGGCGACCTGCGTTCGGGGACTTTTACCTACGCCGAGGGCGAGCGCGCCGGCGAACGAGGCATCAGCCTCAAGACGAGGCTGCTGTTCATCCGCTGGATCACGGTCGACGGCGCGCTCATTCATGAAGCCCCGACGAAAGCCCCCGGCGAGGAGCGCCCGCGGCACATTCCCGGCGCGACCGCGTCCGACCTGTCCATCACCGGCCTGGGGTATCTCAACCGCATCCACTGGGTAAAGTCCGAAAACGGATTTTTCCTCGCCTGCGGGATTGGCGCCCTGAATGGCCGTCGTGACAAGCCGTCCACCGTGTATTTCGAGGCGCGCGTCTTTGCAAAGGAAACGCAAGACCGGGTGCTTTCGTACAAAGAAGCCGTCGATGACAAGAAGAAAGTCTTGATCGGCTTCGATCTGGACGGACTGTCTGCCGGCTTCTACACCCCCAAACAGGGTAAAAACGCCGGCAAACAGATGGTGGCTCTCAAGACCGAGCTGGCGCGCCTTCGCTGGGTCAAGGTGGATGGCGTGTTGGCGTACAAGGCCGAAACGCCGGAAAAATCCGAGCCGAAATCCGAAGAAGAGATTCCGACGGAAATACCTGAAACCGAACCCGCCGAAGCGCTGGCGGCCTGACTTTTCCCACCCCGGCCCCCCGGCGCGCTTGTTGAGGCGCCGGTCGGCATTTTCAGGAGCCTTGCATGTTTACTCTTCCCGGTCGATTGACCATCCAGACCATTCACGGCGGGAACGGCCCCTTCAAGGTCGGACGCCTCGCCACGTCGCTTGCCGTGCTGAGCGTCAAAGACGCCGAACTCGACCCCTATGACGAAGGCCAGTACGACGGCGATTTCCTCATCGTCGAAATCCGTCTTTGCTCGTACTACGCCAACGGGCGAACAGTCACCGAAATCCGCGCCACCCTGGGCGGCATGACGCTGTCCAAGGCCGACGCGCCCTCCGGCGATGAGGAAGCCGACCCGGTCGGCGATCTCACCGCGCCCTCCGCGGCGCTGGCCCATCCGGTGACGGTTTCCGGCCAGTTGTTCATCAAAACCATCCACGGCAGGTTCGGCCCCTTCAACGTCGGACGCCTGGTGATTCCTGGCGCGGAGTTCGTCGTCAAAAGCGTCGAACTCGACCAATATGACGAAGGCCGGTACGACGGCGATTTCATCCTCGTCGGCATCCGTCCCTATTCATACTATGCCTACGGGCGCACGGTCATCGAAGTCCGCGCCACCCTGGGCGGCATGACGCTGTCCAATATCGACGCGCTCTCCGGCGAGGAAGCCCAGGCGCTGACGCCACGGGAAGTCGACCCGCTCGAGGAGACCGTCGCGCCGGCCCGTCCCGAGGCGAGCGCCTCGGCCACGCCGCGCGACCCGGACGCCCCCCGGGTCGATGCCGCGCCGTTCGATGCCGAACTCGCGCTGCCTTCTCCCGACGCGGAGGACGAAGCCCTGTTCGGCACGCTCTGGCCCCTGGGCGAGACCGTCAACCTGGATAACACCGTCGACCGCCTCATCATTCGCCAACAGCGCGTCCGCCTGAAAGCGTTGGGTTACGCCATCGACATGCACACGCAGACGTGGCATTTGTCACCGTCGCCCGAGCCTTCCGGGTCTTCCGTCGCCGCGTGACGCGGCTTTTCCCACCCGCCGGGGTTCCTTTCCCCGCGCGGGGAAGACGCCGGCATTTTTCCCCTGCCTGTCCCCGGCCCCGTTCCATGGGGATTTTTTTCATCCCGCCGTCGTGCGTCCGGCTTTTCGCCGTGGCGCCGCCGGTTTTCTTCAAGGCGTCCTTTTCATGACTATCCAATACATCTCCATCGCTGCCGCGCCCCTCGAAGAGGATTGCGCCCAAGTGGGCCAGCCCGGCTATGAAGGACGGTCGTCCCGCGAATGCCTCATCTTCAAGCGCATGTTGCAGCGCCTCTATCCACCCCCGAACGACAACGCCGCGCTCGTCGTGAAAGGCGCCGCGCACGACTTCGGTTCTTACCGCGAAGTCCGCGCGCGCTTCGACGACCAGGACGAGACCGCCCGCGAGTATGCCTACCGGCTCGAACGCGAAACGCCCGCCCGCTGGGACGCGATCGCCCTCTACGAATTGCTGTGGCAAGAGCGCAAGGCGCGTTTCTCTCTCGCCGTCGCGCGCGGCGAGATCGCGGAAATGCCCGCTCAATACCGCCCCGCGGCGTTCCCGGCGCTGCCCGCGGACAAGACGCTGCCGGAATTGTGCAGGCTGTTCCCGCTCTGAGCGTCTGTCCCCCCACGATCTCTCCCTTTTCAGCGGAGCGCGTCCATGACGGCGCGCTCCGCTTTTTTTGCCCGGTAATCGGGTGGGCCGCAATGCGCTTTTTCGATTGCGGTATGCCGGGGGATTCCGGCACGCTCGCCCCATGTCCTCCGGCGTCGCCGGAACATGCCCAGGCAGCCCACGACCTTCAAGGCTGCGGCGCATCCCGCGCGGGTCGATTTTCTTCGCTGTTTTCTCTTCTTCCCTTCTCCCCCTGGGGCAGTCCCTGCCCTCTGGCGGCGCTGCCTCTCCTTTCCCTTGAGGACATCGCCATGCCCGCCTCTTCCCTTTCTTCTCTCCCGAATCCTCTGTACCGCATCGACGAGTGCCCCGACCTCATGGCCGACGCCTGCGTCGCCGACGAGGACGACTCGCTCGTCTTCCTCTCGCTCTGGGCGCGCGACACCGCCGTCCAGGAATTCCTCGCCCGCCTGACCCTCGCCCGCGAGGAACAGGGGCTGGATCGCTTCCATGTCGTCACCGCCGAGGGCGGTTCGCTGCCGGTCTCCGTCGGCAACGCCGGTCGGCTTGAGAAACGCCTCGCCCGCGCCTTCCGGCGCACGCTGTTCGGTTCGCTCACCCATCTGTGGCTCTTCGATGCGCGCTGCCTGCGGCCCGACAAGGCCAATGCCAGCGCGCTCCTCCTCTTGGCGCGCGAGGCTTCGTACCGGCGCGACCGGCTCTGGGCGCTGACGCGGGACACCTGCCCGCTGCCGCTCCTCGACCCCTGGCGCGACCCCGTGCTGGAACGCTTGTGGTCACGTCGGATGCTGACCGAACTCCCGCTGGCCCTCGGGTCGCTGGAAGGCTTTCGGCTCGCCCTCGACGTGCCGGCGCTGACCCGCACGCTCGGCGAACTGATCCGCGCGAACGCGCTCACCGCCGGGACGCCAACGCCCGAACCGCTCCGGCTCGCCGCCTGATCGAGGTCTCTCTCCTTCTCATCCCTCGGGCATGGCTTCGCGTCATGCCTGTTTTCTTTTCTTCTTTCCTCCAAGGAGTCCCCATGGCCCTCATGTTTCCCCGGCTGGCTCAGAATTTCGCCAAGGCGGGGTATTTCCCCACCGACGAACCCACGCTCGAACGCGCCTTGTCGGCGCTCTCGCCCGGCGACGGGCCGATGAATATCCTCGACCCCTGCGCCGGCGAAGGCGTGGCGATCGCCGAGGCCGCGCACGCCCTCGGGCGCGAGCGGGCCAAGGTCTTCGCCGTCGAATACGACGCCGAACGCGCGCGTCATGCCAGACAACTCGTCGACCGCTGCCTCCACGGCGATCTGATGGATACGATCCTCAGCCGCCAGAGCTTCGGCCTCCTGTGGCTCAACCCGCCCTACGGCGATCTCCCGAAAGACGCCCACGGCAACAAGGGCTACGAAGGCCAGGGCCGCGCCCGGCTGGAGAAGCTCTTCTACCAGAAGACGTTGCCGCTCCTGCAATACGACGGCATCCTGGTCTTCATCATTCCGTCCTACACGCTCGACGCCGAACTCGTCGGCTGGCTCACCCGTCATTACGCCGACCTGCGCGTCTTTCGCGCAATGACGGCGCAGTTCAAGCAGGTGGTGATCTTCGGTCGGCGAATTCGCCAGCGCGACCTGGTTTCGGATTCCGTGAGACCCGCGCGCGAGCGACTGTCGCAGATCGGGCAGGGCGATCTCGAAGCCGAGGAACTGCCCGAAACCTGGCCGTTCGATCCCTACCTCGTCCCGGCGTCTCCCGCCGAGCCGGAGCATTTTTATCGGGTCTCGATGGAGCCGGAACAGTTCGCGCGGGAGGTGTCCCGCCTGCAAGGACTCTGGCCCCAATTCGAGACGCATCTGGGCGCGGCGCGGCAATCCGCGCGTCCGCCCGCGCGGGCCTTGTCGCGCTGGCATCTCGCCCTGGCGCTCGCCGCGGGCGCGATCTCCGGCGTGGTGACCTCGCCCGCCGGGCGCACGATGGTCGTCAAGGGCGATACCCACAAGGGGAAGTCCCAAAAGATCGAACTCACCGAACGCGATGACGGCTCCCTCGTCGAGACGCGCATCCTCACCGACACCTTCGTGCCGGTCATCCGCGCCTGGGACATGACGCCGGGGTCTGCGACCTTCGGCGACGTGCTGACCATCCGCTGAGGCATTTTTCTTTTCCCGGCGGCTCGCCGTCGTTCTTTTCACCCTCCGGGGCCGTGACGCCCCGCGAGGACGCCATGGCCCCTCTTTTCATGTAAGGAGCACCACCATGGCATCCACTTTTCTCGACGGGCGTTTTTCGCCGGGGCGCACGACCATGACCCCCGGCGTCGCCGAATGGATCGGGCAGGGCCGGCTCAATCCCCTCCCGTTTTTGCGCCGCCATCTGCGCGGCGACTGGGGCGATGTGTCCGCCGCCAGCCGGCGCCGGAACAACGCCGCGCTGAAGTCCGGCGAGGAGCGCCTGTTCTCTTCCTACCGGATCACGCCCGAGATCACGCTGTGGATCATCACCGAGTGGGATCGCAGCCTCACCACGCTGATGCTGCCCGACGAGTATTGATTTCCGGCGTTTTCCTTTTCTTCCCCCTGGGGTCGTCATCGCCCCTCGGGACGGCGCGACCCCGTTTTTTCAAGGAGTCTCACCATGTCCCATGATGTTGAAACCCTGGATTCGTCCAGCCCTGAAACTGTGGTCGACACCCTCCCGGACGAACGCTCCGAAGCGGACGATCCTTCCTCTCCCCTTGCCGTCAGCTTGCAGGACTTCATCGCCGAGTTCGGCGACGAATTGCTCGATTCCCTCAACCGCGCCAACCCGCCCGTCTATGACGGACAGGCGCGCGCGCATCGCCAAAGGGTGCTCGCCGGCCTCAAGCGTCCATTGTTCCCGGCCCAGGCCGACGTGGCGCACGCCGTCGCCGAGCTGCTCATCAACCGGAACGAACGCGCCGCGATCGTCAATGGCGAGATGGGCTGCGGCAAAAGCATCATCGGCATCGGCGTGGCCGCCGTACTCAACGCCGAAGGCTATCGCCGCACCCTGGTCTTGTCGCCGCCGCACCTCGTCTACAAGTGGCGGCGCGAAATCCTGGAGACGGTCGCCGGCGCCAGGGTCTGGGTCTTGAACGGCCCGGATACGCTGGCCAAGCTCATCCAACTGCGCGAAACCCTGGGCGATCCGGCAACGGGACAGGAGTTCTTCATCCTGGGCCGCGTGCGCATGCGCATGGGATTCCACTGGAAGCCCGCGTTCGTCCGCCGCCGCGCCCGCCGCGGCGACGTGGCGGTCTGCCCGAAGTGCGGCGAGATCGTCACCGACGCCGACGGCGAACCGGCCCGGCTGGCCGCGCTCGAAGCCGAGCAGTTCCGCCGCAAGTGCGCGCAATGCTCTTCTCCCCTGTGGACGCTGATGCGGCCCAAGAGCCTGTCCGCCATCGACCAGTCCTTCGCCGTGCTCAAGGCCCTGAAGCGGATTCCGACCATCGGAGAAGCTACTGCGCGGCGGCTGCTGCGGCAGTTCGGCGAATCCTTCCTCGCCTCGATGCTGGGCGACAACGTGTTCAACTTCATCAACCTGATGGACGGCGACGGCGAACTCATCTTCTCCGACCGCCAGGCGCACCGCATGGAACGCGCCTTGGCGAACATGGAGTTCGGCTTCGGCGAGGGCGGGTACCAAGCATCGGAATTCATCAAGCGGTATATCCCCAAAGGATATTTCGGCCTTCTGGTCGCCGATGAAGCGCATGAGTACAAAAATTCGGGTTCCGCCCAGGGACAGGCGATGGGGGTTCTGGCGTCCCATTCGCGCAAGGTCGTGCTGCTGACCGGCACCCTGATGGGCGGTTATGCCGACGACATTTTTCATCTTCTGTTCCGCTCGCTCCCCGGTCGCATGATCGAGGACGGCTACCAGCCGGCGAGAAACGGCAGCATGAACTCGGCGGCCATGGCCTTCATGCGCGATCACGGGGTGCTCAAGGATATTTATTCCGAGAGCGCCGGCGTGGCGCACAAGACGGCCCGAGGCAGCAAAATGTCCGTGCGCACGGTGAAAGCCCCCGGCTTCGGCCCGAAGGGCGTCTTGCGCTGCATCCTGCCCTTCACGGTCTTTCTCAAATTGCGCGACATCGGCGGAAACGTCCTGCCGCCCTACGACGAGGCGTTCCGCGCGGTCGAGATGACCGCGGCGCAGGCCGCGGCCTACCGCGATCTGTCCGGGACGCTGACGGCGGCGTTGAAGCAGGCCCTGGCGCGGCGGGATACGACGCTCCTGGGCGTCGTGCTCAACGTGCTCCTCGCCTGGCCCGATTGTTGTTTCCGGGCGGAGACCGTGGCGCATCCGCGCTCGCGCCAGACGCTGGCCCACATTCCGGCGCAGTTCGGAGAGTGGGAAGCCATGCCCAAGGAGCGCGAGATGATCGACATCTGCCGGCAGGAGAAGGCGGAAGGGCGCAAGACCCTGGTCTACACGGTTTATACCGGCACGCGCGACACCACCTCGCGCCTGAAAGTGCTGCTGGAGCGGGAAGGCTTCAAGGCGTCGGTGCTGCGCGCGAGCGTGGATGCCTCCCGCCGCGAGGACTGGATCGCCGAGCAGATCGACCGGGGAATCGACGTGCTGATCACCCATCCCGATCTGGTCAAGACCGGCCTCGATCTGCTGGCGTTTCCGACGATCGTCTTCCTCACCACGGGCTATAACGTCTACACGCTGCAACAGGCGTCCCGCCGCTCGTGGCGGATCGGGCAGAAACAGCCGGTACGGGTGATCTACCTGGCCTATGCGGAAACCTCGCAGATGAGTTGCCTAGAATTGATGGCGAAAAAGATCATGGTCTCGCAATCGACATCGGGCGAGGCGCCCGACTCCGGTCTGGAGGTGCTGAATCAGGACGGGGACTCGGTGGAAGTCGCGCTCGCGCGGCAGTTGCTCGCGGCGTGAATTCTTTCAACCCTTCGCGGCGGCCTTCGGGCCGCCGCATCTTTTTCTATCCGCGAATGCGTTTCCCGGCTCCCCTCTGAACGTCAGGGACGCTATTCGTTGAATACGATTCGCCGAAGTGCCGATTCATTGCTGCAATGCCCGTGAACAAGCCCTACTTTGACCGGCACGGCGGCGGCGTCCGCAGGTATCGAGCTATCTGGCAAGGAGAACGACCATGCCCATCGAAAAACTGACCACTCGCCAGCTTGCCCGCATTTCGACCCCGGGCAAATACGGCGACGGCGGCGGACTTTATCTGCAAGTCACCAAAAAATTGGTGAAAAGCTGGGTATTCCGGTTTGCACTGAACGGCGTGGAACACTATATGGGGCTTGGCCCGTTTCATGCCGTCCATATCAGGGAGGCGCGGGAAAAGGCGCGCAAGGTCCGCACCATGCTCACCCAGGGCGTCGACCCCTTGCAGGCGCGCGAAACACAAGACCCGGTCTTTCTCCAAGGAAATAAAACTTTCGATGACTGTGTCGCGGAATATATCGAAAGCCACAAAGCCGGATGGAAAAATTCCAAACATCTGGCCCAATGGAAAAACTCCCTCTTGACCTATGTCTCCCCATGTTTCGGGAAGCGCGACGTGCGCGAGATCGACACGGCGCTGGTCTTGCAGGCGCTGACGCCCATCTGGGAGACGAAAACCGAGACGGCGGCGCGCCTGCGCGAACGCATCGCGCGCACACTGTCGTTTGCCGCGACGCGCGGCTATCGTGAGGGCGACAACCCCGCGCGCTGGGCCGGGCATTTGCAAGAGTTGCTGCCGCGACCGTCGCGGCTGAAAAAAGTCCGGCACCATCCCGCGATCCCCTATTGGGAAATCGCCGGGTTTTTCAGGCGGCTCGCCGAGGAAAAGGGATGCGGCGCGCCGGCGCTCGCCTTCACGATCCTCACCGCCGCCCGGACATCCGAAGTGCTCCTGGCCCGCTGGACGGAAATGGATTTCGCCTCGCGCCTCTGGACGGTTCCGGCAGAACGGATGAAAAGCGCGCGAGAGCACCGCGTCCCCTTGTCCGAGGCGGCGCTGGCGATCCTGCGCCGTCAGGCGGGTTTGCATCCTGTCTGGGTCTTTCCGGGAAAGAAAAGCGATGGGACGCTCAACGCTTCCATCCTGCGCGACACGCTCGGGCGGATGAACCGGGGGGAGGCGACCGTGCACGGATTCCGGTCGAGTTTCCGGGTCTGGGCCGCCGAACGGACGACGTACCCGAAAGAGGTCGCCGAACTCGCGCTCGCGCACAAAGCGGGCACACAAACCGAAGAAGCATACCAGCGATCCGACCTCCTCGAACAGCGGCGGGATTTGCTGCGGGATTGGGCATTATGCTGTATGGAAGGCGTCAACCCCCGTCCGTGAAATGCTTTTTGTCGCTTTTCGTCGCCCAGCGGCCTCAGCCGCGAAAAAGCGATTTCTACAAGGCATTGATTTTACGAGGCATCGGGCGCGGCACATCCTTGAATGTCTCAACCCGGAGGAGCGTTACGCATCGCGGTTCGGCAGACAACCCACTGAATATACGAAGATAATTTTGCCATGAGTTCCCGAAATCCGATCCGATCCCCGTTTTGATCCCCGTTTTGATCCCCGTCCTGTCCGCGCGGTTTTGGCCCCAAAAAAGCGGTGTATACGTAAAACTACGTAGCGGATGTTACTAATTGACAACACGCCCGCACCTCTTTCGTGAAATCGTTGACACCCCCGACGTGACTTAGTACCTTAAAAACGTCTTATTTATTTTTCGTACATTCAATAATGGATGATTTCTCGCTTTATCCCGGTTCCGAACCGCGATGCGTAACGCTCCTCCCGGTTGCGCTGTGCGCCCTGTTTTGCGCCCTGCCCCGCGCGGGCGGTTTGCGCGAAGGCGGCGCGCGATGAACGCCCTCCCACTGCCTCCCGGCACGCGGCTGCGGGGTTTCGAGATCGTCTCCGTGCTGGGCGGCGGCAAGGCCAGCCTCGTCTACAAGGCGTTCGACCACGCGCTGGGCCGGGATGTCGCGCTCAAGGAATACCTGCCGTCGCGTTGGGTGCGCAGAGTCGATCATCGTCAGGTGGTCATCCTTGCCGGCAAGCAGGAACCGTTCGGGAAGGGGCTGGCGCGGTTCCGGATCGAAGCGCGCGTCATGACGACGTTCAGCCATCCGGTGTTGCGCGGAATCTGGCAATACATCAAGGAAAATGGCACGGAATACATCGTCATGCCATTCCATGCCGGCAAGACCTTGCGCCAAAAGGTTCACGAAGGCTGGCGCATACAGGATCTGGCCGAGTTGTTCGGCATCGTGTTTCCGATACTGGAAGGCGTATCCGTGCTGCACAAAGCCGGTTGTTGCCACCTTGGCGTCTCTCCGGACAACATCCTGATCCGCGAGAGCAATGAAGCGCCGCTACTGATGGATTTCGGCGCGACACGTCCGTCGAATGGCGAGAACGAAGACAACCCCATCATTGAACTGGCGCCGGGTTTTGCGGCAAAAGAACAATACGAAGACGGCGGAATATTGGGCGCGTGGTCGGATATTTACGCGGTCTCCGCGCTGCTCTATTACATGGTGACGGGCATCATACCGGAAGCCTCTTTTTCACGAATTGCCAACGATTCGCTGAAACCCCTGGTCTGCCATGGCACGCACGAGTTGCCGGCCAGGGTGCTGGAGGTCTTCGACAAGGGGCTGGCGATCGCGCCGGAAAACCGGTTTCAGGACATTGCCTCGTTCGTCAGGGCGCTTGAAATATCCATGCAAGAGGTACTGAAACAGTCCACGAGTCCCTATATCGACGGGATCATGGCGACGCATGACGTGCTGACGTCGTTTCCTCCCAGAATAAAGAGCGCCATAAACGCTTCATGGGCGTTGCGTGGGCAATTATCGGAATCGCAGACAGGGGGGGAATAGATAAACCTGTGTGAGATTCCGGCTGGAGTGCAATAACCGCGCCGCTGCCCGGATTTCGGGAAGTTCTTTTTGCGCCGGTCATTGCCTGATGGCGGGTTTTGCTTCCCTGGTCTGATTCCGTCCAATGTGGGGCCAGGGAAGCCTTTTCGAGTCAACGTCGTGCGTGTCGCCCATATGGCGCGTCACGGACGAAACGTAACGGGAAGTCCTCGCGTGTGCCAATCGTGTGACGGCAAATGGCGGTAGCGTGCCCGAATGACGAGGCGCTGTGCCAGGGTGGATGGCGTCAGGGTTTTTCATGATGTCGCGGTGTGGTTTTTTCTGTTTAGAATACCGTCGTTTCATGCGACGGGTGAGCGGCAACCATGCCGCAACCACTTCAGGTATTTGTCCGGAGTGCCTGTGGTGGTCATCCTTTTCCGGATTCCTTTCAAGGAGTAGTCATGCATAAAATTCGTTCGCATAAACTTCGTCACCTTGCCAGGCAACTTGGGCAGGGGATGACGGAATACATCATCATTGTTGCGGTCATCGCCGTTGCCTCCATCGCAACGTATTCGCTCTTCGGCGATACATTGCGGCACCAGACGGCTGCGGCTGCGGCAGCCCTGTCCGGCCAGGACGCCACGGCGGAAACGAGCGCTGCGCAAACCAGCGCCACCAACGCCGCGGCCACAGAGCGTACGGAGCGGGAGCTCAAGGACTTCGGTGAACTGAATACGCACTGATCGTCATGCCTGTCCTGCAAGAACCGAGGCATGGCCTCGGTTCTTGCAACCGGTCGAGATTTCGTCCGCCGCACCGTCCGCCTTGCCAGGCACTTCGGCAAGATTCATCCTGATGGGGAGCCCGTTCATGACACGAGGTTTGTTGTTCCTGATGGCAATTTTTTTGCTCTCTGCCCATGGCGCGGCGCAGGACGTTGCGCCCGTTGCCGATGCGGGCCATGAACAGGTCGATGTCATCAGCTTTTTCAATGGCGGCTACCCCTATGGCGTCAGGTCGGCCACCCAATATGCAACACAGCATGCTTTCATCTCCGGCGTTCGCGCGAAAAACGACCATTTTTTCCCCAGGAACAGGCAGGAAAAATACGCCGATATTTTCTATGCCCTGTCAGCGCCCGCGAAGGTCGAAACTTTCCGTATTGCCAGCAAAGGTTCCAGAAGCCAGGTGCCTCGCCGGATCGAATTTGCGATGTCAGGGAATCCGGCGGACGGTTTCCAGCCGGTTGCGGTTTTCGATGTGCCGCCCAGCTATTACACGCCACGGGGCGATGGCAAGGTTTCATATGAAGTTTCATACGATTTTTCCATCCCGGCGAGCCAGCGTGTTCCGGGGCGTTATCTCCGGGTAAGACTGTCCGGCTCGGAGTGGAACAGCTACAAGGTATCCCGTCTCAACGCCTATGGCCGCTTCGAGCAGACCGCCAGAATGCGCGAGGATTTCAGTGGTATTTACAGTGTTTTGGGGGGAAGCGAGACGCCGAAGACGCCCGCCGACAGGATCATGTCCCGCCACTGGCAGCAGGGAACAACCCAGCGTCCCGTCATGGTTCTTCAGCAGGAGGGCGGGCAGGTAAAGGGATGCTATGTATACGGCGATTCGTCGGGCAAGCTGAACAAACACGTCGACGAGGTGCTGGGCACCTTCACCGGCGGCGTGGAAGGCAACCTCTTCCGCTTCACCCGCACCCATGCCGCGGACGGCAGTCAGAACCAGGGCGTCATGGCGCTGGCCCCAACGGGGGTGGGCATCAAGCCGAACGACATGTTCGGCGCGCATATGGTCGTGCTGAACGACGCCCCGCCGGGCGGCAAGGCAACGGAGCCTGTCGCGTACCACATCGTGCGTTCGTCTTCCACGTCCGTGCCCTGCGCCCTCGCCGGCCAGAAAGAGAAAAGCGCGAGCGAAACCCTGGCCGAGAACCTGGAAAAAACCGGCAAGGCGCAGCTCTACGGGGTGAATTTCGATTTCGACGCCGACACCCTGCGGCCCGAATCCGGCGCGGTGCTGGACGACGTAGTGAAGCTCGCCCAGGCCAACCCGACGTGGAAATTCGAGATCGGCGGGCACACGGACAGCATTGGTTCCGCCGACTACAACCTGAAATTGTCGGAGCGGCGCGCGGCCTCGGTCGTGCGCTATCTCACCGGCAAGGGGGTCGATGCCGCCCGCCTGCGGGCGAAGGGCTACGGCGCGAGCCGTCCGCTCGTGGCCGAGACCGATGGCAACGACGCCGCCCGCGCGCAAAACCGGCGCGTGGAACTGGTCAAGCAATGAACCGCCGACCGACGCGAAGAAGGAAGGCACAACCTGGAGAAGATGACATGCGAAAAATTACGATCCTGACCCTGGCCCTCCTGGCCGCCCCGCCTTTCGTCCTTGGCGGCTGCGCCGCCGGTCTCGGCGGCAGCGACTACTCGCGCGGCGAAGCGCGCCAGACCATGAGCATCCGTTTCGCCACGGTCGAGAGCGTGCGCCCGGTGAAACTGGAGGGGACAAAGAGCAAGGTCGGCGCTGCCGCCGGCGCGGTGGGGGGCGGCGTGGTCGGCCGCAGCCTGGGCGGGAGCGGCATCAGCGCGACCGTCGGCACGGCGCTGGGCGCGATCGCCGGCGGCGTGGGCGGCGCGGCGGTGGAAGAAGCCGTCACCCGCCAGGACGGCGTGGAGATCACCGTCAAGCTTGAAAACGGCGAATACCTGGCTGTTGTCCAGGCCGATGGTGGCGAAAACTTCCAACATGGCGAACGGGTCAGGCTGGTCGGCAGCGGCAAGGCGACCCGCGTGACACGCGACGCGCCCGCCCAGGACTGAGCGCCGGAGGATCGCCCCATGACCACTGTCATCGTCGGAAAACTGCCCGGCAAAACGCGCCAGCGCGGCCAAGCGATCTATCTGGCTCTGGCGGCGATCGTCTTCCTGTCGCTGATGACCTTTGCCGCCTGGAACATCGGCCAGATGACGCACGGCAAGACCCAGACCCTGAACGCGGCCGATGCCGGCGCCTACACGCTTGCCACCACCGTTGCGCGGGATCTGAACTTCATGGCCTACACCAACCGGGCGCTGGTGGCCAATCACGCGGTCGTGGGGCAACTGGTCTCTCTGGCTTCGCTGAGCGAAATGATCTATCTTGCCGCCAGCGACATCTCGCTGCTCCAGTACCTGGCTTGGATTCCCTATATCGGCTCGGTGCTGGAAGCCATCGGCTCGGCCTTCGAGGAAGTGGCGCAGATCATCGACGAGGAGGTCTTGCCGGCGCTGGAGTACCTCACGGAGTTTCAGGATGCTGTCATTGACGTCGTTTCCGCGGCCCAGGCGGGCGCCCATGTCGCCACGGCGGCCGACATGCTGAAAGTCGACGAAGTCATCCAGGCCAACGACCCGGAACTGCGCTGGGCGACGGCGGACGGGGGCGGGCTGCTGGCGAGCGCCGGGAACGTGGTGGCGCTGGGGCAGACCTTTTTCGGCGGTTTTACCGAACAACGCTCGGACGACGACGCGCTGGGCCGCATGCGCGAGGTGGTCAACGTCTCGCGCGACGGCTTCACCGTCAAGCGCGCGTGGGTGCCCATTCCGTCTCTCCCGTTCCCGCTCAAGCGGGTCTCCAAGCAGGTATTTCACGGCGGCACCCAACTGAGTTCGGACAACAAGACCTGGGTCGGCGTCGATGGCCTCGACGTTCGATACAAAGAGTGGGACTGGGGTGACGCCGAGTGGGATTCCGAGGAAATCCGCTTCTGGCTGACCGGCGAAGTCGCGGGTGGCTCTGGCGCGGACGACTGGAAAAATCTCAGCCACGGCGAGCTGACTTCCGGGGCGCACAAGCAAGCTTACAACAACCGCAAGGACAGGCTGGAAGACACTTACAGCGGCATCAGGGACTATTGGGAATTGTCGGACGATCCTGGCCCGGGCGAACACCCGAGCAACACCTTCGTCGTACTGGTCTACAAGCCGGTGCAAAACGCCACCACGCCGAACGCCACCCAGACCTTCCAGACGGCGGAGGGCAATCCGTTCCATCTGGACGAAGGGCGCGCCAAGCTCTTCGGCGTGGCCGCCGCGCAGGCGTATTTCCGCCGCCCCGCGACCGCCGATAACGACCCGAGCGCCGGCGAACTGCCCAACGTCCTCTACAAGAACGGCACCTATGCCACCCTGTTTTCGCCCTATTGGCAGCCGCGCCTGACGGACTTGCCGGCGGGCATCGCGGCGGTGCTGGCGGCGGCGGACGAATGAGGAGAAGACGGAAAAATGAAAGACAAAAACCGCGCATCCGCCCTGGCTGGGAGAACCTTCCTGCTCTGTGCCGCCCTGCTGGCTTCGCCTGCCCATGCCGCGCCGGACTGCATCGGGACGTTTGAAGGCAACACCGTCAACCTCGGCCCGGTTCGCGCCGCGGAGCATGGCTATTGCGTGACACTGGAACTGCTCTCGACCGAACGCGACAACGCGCAGGGCGAGCGCGCGACCGAATGGCTCATGCGCACGACCTACGAAAGCGGAGAAATCGTTGACGTCACCCTCACTGGCGAGAACGAAAAAAACGTCCGGCTTGGCATAAAGGAGGAATACATCAGCTACGGCCCGGACGCCTGGCTGGATGACGACTATTCCCGCAACCTGCCGAAACCGGCCATGCCCGCCTATATGACAAGCGTCAGTCTGGGAAAGGGCGGGGAAACCGGCGAGTGGACTTTCAGCGCGCTGTTCATCGACAAGGAAGGCAGGCTCATGGATGGCATGCGCGCCTATATCAGGCAACTGAAAGCCATGGGTTTCATACGCGACGCCCACGACAAGGAAATACCGAACAGAAATGCTCGCCCCATCCCTGGCCGCCGTCCCGATGGTGTCACGCTGCTCGCCTACTGGGCGAGAAACAATGCTGGCTTTCTTGCCGCGACCTTCTGTGTCGCGGGCGGACATCTGTGTCACTTGCGGCTGGACAATCCGACAAGAGCGCACAAGGAAGCCAATAAAAGGCAGGCCCGCAAGACAAGGGAAGAAGAAGAACGCAAGAAAAAACAAAAATTCGACGATGATTTCTTCGACGCTACCCGCTCGCTTCCCGACGAATGAGACCGATGGATACGCGCCCCCCTCCCTTTCACCAAGGAAACGCCATGAAAATCCCTTTGCGCCTCGCCCTCTGCTTTCTGTTGCCGATCTGGCTGTGCGCAAGCCACGCCTTCTCGCAAGGCCGCCAGGGCGGCTCGTCCCTGGAAGAACTCGAACCCCATGCGAAGATGGTTTTCCGAAAAGACATTGGCGCGGGCAAACTGACGGCGCGGCAGGCCACCGTCTTTTTTAAGTGCGCCAATGACCGCTATACCGAGAAAATGTCCCCGGATTTGACCGCCGACCTCTCCGAGGCCACGAAAGAAATTGGCAAACAGCGGAACAAAGGCGGCAAACTGAGCGACGCCCAGAAAGAGCGATATGGGCGCGCCTACAAGACCGTCTCCAGACTCCAGCAGGAAGCGGAAGACAGTTGCCGGAAAGAACTGAATATCGACCCGTCTGTAAAAAGAATTTACCGGGACTTCGGCGACAAACGAAAATAAGCGGGCTTTTTGCAAAACGCAAAACGCAAAAAGCTCGCCCCTCCAGTCTGTAAAAGCCAATGCCTTATGCAGCAAAGCATACGGCACGGATGGGGTTTTGCAAAAAGCGCAAACCAATGCCGCACCGCCAGAAAGGAACTACCATGCTCCGCTTCTTTTTTCGCCCTGAATCCTCTTTTGCCCACCCGGCGCGAGCCGCGCGAACGCGCCGGCGCGGCCATTACCGCCAGCGCGGCCAGGCGCTCGTCGAAATGACCCTATCCGCGCTGCTGGTGCTGGTGCCGGTCTTCCTCATCGGCTGGGCGCTCTACTCGTATGGGCAGGCGCGCAGCACGGCGCTCAACGGGGCAAGGTATGCCGCGTGGGAACGCACGGTCTGGCGCGACCCCGAGAAGTCGGGCGGGGCGACAAAGTCGGCGGCGGAGATCGAATCACTCATGATCGAACGCTTTTTCGCCAAACCCGACGCGGCCATCCAGTCCAGCGACGGCACGCCGGCGACGAACGCGGATCTGCCCTCGTTCTACTCCCTGCACAACGGCGACAAATCGATCGACATCGAGCGCGACGCCGCCGAAGCGCAGGACGGCGAAGCGGCGCGTCCCACGCTCACGCTCAAGGAAAGCGGTGCGACGACATCGAGCCTCGCGGGCATCTTCAACGCCTACGCCAGCTTCATGGGCGGCGAAGCGCAGCTGGAAAAGAAAGGGCTATACGTATCGGAAGTCGGCGTGAAGCTCAACGCCGTGCGCCATCTGGCGGTTTTCGAGAACCTGAACCTGACGGTCACGCAGCGCGCGGCGGTGGTGACGGACGCCTGGAGCGCGGGCGGCGCGGCGCACGAAGAGGCCATCGTCGAACCGCTCGTGCCGGCCTCCGCCCTGGGCGATCTGCTCGACGCCTTCGCCGTGCTGACCGACGTGCTGGGCGACTGGTCGCCGTTTGTCGAATTCGATCCGGGCTGCGTGCGGGGCGACGTTGTGCCCAAGGACATGCTGCCGTCGGGCACGGCGCAGGCAACAGGCGTTTGCCAAAAATGAACACCTCTTGCACCAACGCGGCGACCGCCTTTCTGCTGGCCCTGGCCCTGATCGCCCCCGTCAGCCTTGCCGCGCCCAAACAGACCGCCTTGCCCGTCCCGCCGTCGGCGACCCCGGAGATCATCGCCCACGAGCTGCGCTTCAACGGCGCGCCGATGCGGATCGTCCGGTTTGCCACGGCTGACGCCGACGACACCCTGAAGTTCTACCGGCGCTACTTCGTCGATCACGCCAGGGAAGGGAAATACACGGAAAAAGGCAGCGCCCGGCGAAAGATGATCGGCGCCCTGATGCAGGACAAACAACTGATCAACGTCGAAATGACGTCGGCGGGCGAGCGGACATTCCACGTCACGGTTTCCTCGCTGGACATTTTCCAGATGGAAATCCCCGAAAAACTCGCCCGTGACATCCCACGCATGCCGGGTAGCAAGGTCGTCCAGCACCAGGACAGCCGCGACGGCGCGAAATCGAACCGCTTCGTCATCGTGCAGAACAATCAATCGGTGGAAGGCAACGCCATGTATCTGCGCGAGCACTACATCCGCCAGGGCTGGCGGCGCGACAGTGACGAGACAATCGAAGCCGCCGCGCACCGGCAATTGGGTTTCTCGAAAGAAGACCGGCAATTGCGGATAAACATCAAAAAAACCGGTCGGGACATGACCCTGATCATCCACAACGAAATGAAAGAATGAGGCAAAAGCGATGAAACACGGGAAAGTCACGCGCAAAAAGCAAAAAGGCCAGGCCATGGTGGAATACACAATTTGCGCCCTGATCCTGATCCTGGCGCTGTTCGCGCCGGTTCCGCCGGAATCGAAATCGGTGGTGAACATGCTGATCGAAGCCATCAAGAAAAACCACGAAGCGAAAGCCCACGCCATCGGAAATCCGGTCGTCGGCTCGTCCACCGGATTCTGAATCAATGAACGGATCGCAACAGGAGTCGACATGAAGATAACAACAGGGCAAAGGCGTTTGATTCTGCTTTTACTGGCTGGAAGCATGGCTGCCAGCGCGGCATTCATGGTCAACAAATACCTCAAAGAAAAGACCGCCGAGATCGAAGCGCGTTACGCTGCTGGTGGCGTCGAAAAAATCGCCGTTGTCGTGCCCAAGTCGGACATGCTCGCGGGCACCAAGGTCACGAAATCGGCCTATGCCATCCGGAGACTTCCTGCCGATGTGGTGCCGCCCGATTCGGTCAAGCCCAAGGACATCGAGCGCGCCGAAGGGCAAAGCCTGAAAATTGGCCTGCCGACTGGCCGTCCGTTACTGTGGGGGTATCTTTCCAGCGGCCAGAAACCATCGTTTTCCGACATGCTGGAAGAGAACCGGCGTGCCCTGACCATTGCCGTGGATGAACTGAATTCCATCTCCGGTATGATCCGTCCATATGATCGCATCGACCTGTTCATCGTCGGTGAAGACAGGCTGTATGGCAAGACCACCAAGAACGGCAAGGAAAAAGCCGTCATGCCGCTTATGCAGGACGTGCTGGTCAAGGCCACGGGCAATATCGTGCGCCGCGAAACCGGATTGGACGGCAAGGAATACGACCGCCGTTATTCCACGCTGACGCTGGATTTGCCACCGGAAGATATTGGCAGAGTGCTGATTGCCCAAGAAAACGGCGCGCTCAAAGCCGTGCTGAAACGTCCCGAGCAAGGTCGTGCAGAATATAGTCTGACCCACGAATCCGACTTGTGGGCGCAGGGAGAAGGGGATTGGGACAAGAATGCTGTCGGCATCGATGCTTACATTGGGGGAAGGGGCAGCGGTATTCTCGAAGCGAAAAAACTGGCTATCCCGGGCGATGATACGGTAATTGCCGGCGATTTCGCGCAAGAGGCGGCTGCACCATTTTCAGAAGCAGCTCAAGAAGTACTCTCGCCTGAAGAGCGGCGCATGGAACAGCAAATGCACGCAGTGGAGCGGCAGCGCATGGCGCAAGAGGCGACTCGCACTGCCGGAAACGCGACAGGGGCTTCGCCGCAGCAGATCGCGGCTTCCCAAATCATCAATGCAGCGAAACCCACACAGGGAGCAAGATAAACCATGAATGGAAAACAGGGAATGAAACGAGCGAAATACCGCCATCCCATATCCGCCATTGCGGCCGCCTTGGCCATGATGCTTGCTGCGCTGCCATTGTCGGCGCAGCAAAGCGGGGCGCAAACAGAAGCTGCCCCTGCCACGCGGGCCGACATGCGGACCGCGCCGCAACTGGGCGGAGAAGCTTCCGCCCCCGCGGTGCAACTCTATATGGCGCCCGCCTGGCAGCCGCCGCAGGATCTGGAAAACAGCTTTCACTTCTACGTCGGCGAAGCGCGGGTCATCAAATTGCCGAAACCCATCGTCAAAACGGCCGTCGGCAATGGCAAGGTACTTTCCGTTGCGATTTTGAACGCGAACGAACTGCTGATGATCGCCAGCGATGCGGGGCGCTCCACGCTGCATCTGTGGCTCAACGACGGCTCCGAAGTTTCCTACTCCGCGGAAGTGGCCGCAGACAGCCCGTCGAAGATATACGCGCAGGTCAAAGATGCGTTTGGCGACGACAGCGGTGTTCGCGTCAGTCTGGTGGGCAACCGGGTATTTCTTCGGGCGCAGACCCTGACGCCTGGCCAGGTAAATCTTGTCAAGGCGTTACAGAAAGCGTTTGAAGACAAGATCGTTCTCATCACGGAAGGGGACGGGGCGCTGGAAGAGCGCACCGTGCATGTCAATGCGCAATTGGTGGAAATCAAGAAATCCGCCCTGGAACAGCTGGGGGTAGACTGGTCGGGAACCATCCATGGCCCGTCACTGGCTGTTGTGGGCGACATGAAACTGCTCAATACCGACAGTAAAGGAGACGATGGCAAAAGGACTTACATCCGTCCCCAAAAAGACTCTGACGGCCTGCCCACCCTGGACGAATGGCCCGGCTACACGCAACCGTTCCGAGCGGCATTCAGCCTGGCTACCATGATTACCTCCAAGATCAACATCCTGCGTTCGCAGGGTGACGCTTACGTGGTGGCCGAGCCGCGCCTGACCGCGCGCTGCGGCGGCAAGGCGGATTTCACCTCCGGGGGCGAGATGCCCATTCCCATCCAGAACGGGCTGGGTTCGGCAAACGTCGAATTCAAGAAATATGGCGTGCGTCTATCCATCGAACCGCAATGTGACAAGCTTGGCAACATCCGCGCCAAGGTAGCGACCGAAGTCTCCCAGATCGACAACGCCGTGGCCGTCATGGGCGTGCCGGGGCTACTCACGCGGCAAGCGGAATCCGAACTCGACCTGGTCGACGGCAAGGCCATGCTGTTGTCGGGTCTGGCTTCCTACGAAGCGGGCAAGAGCGAGAACAAAGTGCCGTTCCTGGGCAGCATTCCGCTTCTGGGACACCTGTTCAAGAGCACCGGCACGGACGGCGGGCGCAGCGAGTTGATTGTCATCATCACGCCCAGTTTTGTCACTGCGGACAGCGACACGGTCGACAAAAGCGTGAAACGCGGCAGGCGGCTTTCTGGCGAAACCGAAGAAAACCTGCTCGATCAGGGGATAACGCCGCTGGACGAGAAAGAAAAAGAAGCTGCGGCCAAGGCCGAAGCGGAAAAAGCGGCTTCCGAATCCACGCCCCCTGCCCAAGGCGGGGGACAGAGCCGTATCGCCTATTCGGTGACGGGCGATGTGCCCTGGCGTCCTGTCCGGGTCTACAGCGACGGACAGCAGACGGTGATCGAAATGCCCGGAAACATTCCGGTAGAGAAAGCGCCGACCCTGCTGGTTGTACAGAAAGGCCTGTCGGAAGCGCTGCCTGTGGGATACCGGCTGGAAAAATCCCGTTACATAGTGGACGCAGTACTGGAGCGCGCCGTGCTGGTTGCGGGTGCCGGGTACTACCGCGAAAGTGTCATGATTGCGAGGCAACAATGATGAGACATCATCTCCTTTCCCTTGGGTTTATCG
>JAIRMN010000066.1 GCA_031258715.1 Zoogloeaceae bacterium | reverse complement strand
GCCTCGGCGCTCGAAGCCATGAAGCATCGGCTCAGAACCCGCGCGGGGCGCGCTGTCCATGCCTTGCGCAAGCAGACGGTCGAACCGGTGTTCGGCATCATCGAGTCGGTGATGGGATTTCGTCAATTCATGCTGCGCGGGCTGGAGAAGGTGCGCAACGAATGGACCCTGGTCTGCCTGGCGTGGAACTTGAAACGCATGGCCGTATTGCGTCCGCGGTAGGGAAATAGGACAGAAGCATTACGGATTCCGTGCCAGGAATGCCCAAATCTTGACTCAAACGGTTCAATTTGTCCTGCATCGTGAAATCAATCTGCCGGGTAACTTCAAGTCCGACAGGCTGCTAGGGTAGTCTGGATTTTCCGGTCTCGAGCTGCGCAACCCGCTTCCCATTCCATGAAACGCGGTTGGCGGCGCGCGTCGTGAAGCAGACTCAGGGCGCAAGCGCCTGGTCGAAATCGGCGATCAGATCATCTACATCCTCGATGCCTACGGAAACGCGCGCTAAATCCGGCGTGATGCTAGCGGCGCGCAGGGCTTTTTCGTTCAGCTGGGCGTGCGTGGAAGAAGCAGGGTGCAGTACGCCGGTGCGAGCGTCGCCGATGTGCACGACCAGCGCCGCGACGTTCAGTTTTTTCACGAAACGGCGAATGGCGGGGAGGCCGCCCTTGACGCCGAAGGTCAGGATGCCGCTGCCGTTTTTGTGATTGAAATAGCGGGCAATCCGTTTTTTGCCGTTCGGGTCGAGGCCGGGGTAATTCACCCAGGCGACTTGGGGATGCGTTGTCAGGAATCGGGCGAGCGCGAGCGCGTTTTCGCCGTGACGCGGCATCCTGAGATGAAGGGTTTCCAGTCCGAGATTGAACAAGAAGGCGTTCATGGGATTCAGGCAGCCTCCGAAATCGCGCAGGAATTGGGCGCGCGCTTTGAACAGGAACGGCGATTGCGGGAATTTTTCCGCATAGATGACGCCATTGTAGGTTGGGTCGGGTTCGGTGAAATCGGGGAACCTGCCGTTCTTCCAGTCGAAATTGCCGCCGTCAATGACCACGCCGCCAACACTGGTGGCATGACCGTCGATGTATTTTGTTGCCGAATGAATGACGAGGTTTGCGCCATGACGGAAGGGCTGGCAGAGAAAGGGCGTTGCCAGCGTGTTGTCGACGACGAAAGGCACGCCATGCCTGTCGGCAAGGGCGGAGAGTTTGTCGAAATCGAGAACGGCAAGACCGGGATTGCCAATCGTCTCGCCGAACAACAGGCGCGTTTCCGGGCGAAACAGTTTTTCGATCTCGCGCGTCGGCGCGTCCGGACTGAAAAAACTCGCTGTGATACCGAATTTTTTCAAGGTCGAATTGAAAAGCGTGAAGGAACCGCCGTAAAGTTGCGAAGCGGACACGAGATGATCGCCCGCACGCAGAATGCTTGCGACGACAAGCAGCGTCGCCGCCTGTCCGGAGGCTGTGGCGATCGCGCCTGCGCCGCCTTCCAGCAGGTTGATTTTCGCCTCGAAACCGGCGACGGTCGGATTGCTGGTGCGGCTATATTTATGACCGAATTCCTGCAAGGTCATGATCCGGTTGACGTGATCGATGTCGTCGTATTTATAGGTCGTGCTCTGGATGATCGGCAGGATGCGCGGCTCGCCAAATTTTGGCGCGTAGCCGCCCTGGATACATAGCGTGTTGAAGGAGAGCGGCGTAGGTGCTGCTGCAGCCCGCGCGGACTTGGCGGCAGACTTCTTGGCCGTTTTGCGGGGTTTCTTATCAACGGATTTAGACATGGCGACACTGAGAACGTGAAAACCCATAAAAGAATACGCGATTGTATATTCTGGAATAGAACTATTTGTTTAGTCTATAGAATGAATTTTTATTAAGACAAAGGAATAGGAATCATGCTCTGGGGTGGTGTTGCCGGTGCAGGGTTTTCAGGCGCTCGCGGGCGACGTGGGTGTAGATCTGGGTGGTGGTGATGTCGGCGTGTCCGAGGAGCATCTGCACCACGCGCAGGTCGGCGCCGTGATTTAGCAGATGGGTAGCGAAGGCATGGCGCAAGATGTGCGGGGAGATCAGGCGCGGGGCAATGCCGGCTTTTGGGGCGTAGATTTTGATCAGCGTCCAGAACATCTGCCGGGTCATGGAGGTGGCGCGGGCGGTAACGAACAGGACATCAGAAAGGCGACCGCAGAGGAGCGCGGGACGGCTTTCGGCCAGATAGCGGCGCAGCCAGACAATGGCTTCCTCGCCGATGGGCGTCAGGCGTTCCTTGCTGCCCTTGCCCATGACGCGCAATACGCCCTGATCGAAGCTCACCGCGTGCAGTTTCAGCGTCACCAATTCCGAAACGCGCAGTCCGGCGGCATAGAGGATTTCCAGCATGGCACGATCGCGCAGGCCCCTTGGGGTTTGCGTGTCGGGCGCGTCGATCAGGCGTTCGACCTGAGCTTCCGTGAGCGTCTTGGGTAGCCGTCCGGAAGATACGGGACGCGCCAAGCATTCCGACGGGTCATGCGCGATCTGTCCTTGGCGCAATTGCCAGCGGTAAAAGCGGCGCAGACTGGAAAGATAGCGGGATTGTGTGCTGGCGCGGCGATTGACGGAGACATGGGCGAGAAAGGCCGCCAGATCGGCGTCATCCGCCGTCATCAGCGCGCCGCGCTTTTCCGCTTCCAGCCAGTTCGCAAGGATCGACAAATCCGCGCGATAGCTTTCCAGCGTTGCCTTTGCCAGCCCTTCTTCCAGCCACATGGCATCGCAGAACCGTTCGATTTCCGCCATCGTTTCGGGTTGGGCGGCGGGGCGCGGATCAAGAGACATGGGTGATCATGCGTTGGTGGTGAGGGTTTCGTCTTTTGCCTGATCCGGGTCCAGCGGCAGGCGGACGCAAAAGGTCGAGCCTTGTCCCGGCAAGCTTTCCACATGGATGTCCCCGCCATGCCGCTTGATGATTTCGTAGGAAAGGGAAAGTCCCAGCCCGGTGCCATGACCGACCTGCTTGGTGGTGAAGAACGGGTCGAAAATGCGTTTCCTGATTTCCGGCGTCATGCCGCAGCCGTTATCCTGGATGCTGAGTTCCACGCCGTCAGGGGTTGTGCGGGTGGCGAGGGCAATCTTTCCGGGAGGCGCGCCGATGGCGTGCGCGGCGTTGACCAGCAGGTTCATCAGCACTTGGCTGATCTGGGCGGGCAGGCAACGGATGTTGGGCAGACCCGGCGCAAGATCGAGTTCAAGGCGGGCGACGTATTTCAGTTCGTGATGGACGACGTTCAGGGTGGAATCAAGGATGTCGTTGAGGTTGGCTTCATGCCATTCGCCGTGATCGACATGCGAAAACGCCTTCATGTCGCGGACGATCTTTTTTACGCGCTCGAGGCCATCGGCGGATTCCCGCAACAGTTCGCCGATGTCATCGCGCAGGAAACCGAAATCCATCGCGCGCCGTTTTTCGTCCAGCGCGAGGCGATCGGCGGACGGCAGTCTGGCGGCGGAAGCGTCGTAGGCGTCGATGAGTTCCAGTATCTGCGCGGTGTAGCGTTTCAGGCTTTCCAGGTTGGAGCTGACGAAGCCGACGGGATTGTTGATTTCGTGCGCCACGCCAGCGGAAAGCTGGCCGATGGCGGACATTTTTTCGGATTGCAGTAGTCGTTCGCGGGTACGTTCGACTTCCGAGAGCGCCTGTTCCAGTTCCGCCGTGCGTTCGCGCACCCGTTGTTCCAGGTTGGCGTTCAGGGCGGCGAGTTCGTCGCGGGTTTTTACCAGGGTGATGTTGCGCTGGGCCATCAGATCGTAGAGTTGTTCCATCGCTTCGAGGAGGATGCTGGTGGGCGCTTCCTCGCCGTCGGCGTATTTGAGGCCGCCGCTCCTGCCTTGCCGGACGCGCTCGATCAATATCGCCATTTCCTTGTCGGAGCCGAGGATGTGGAAGGAGAGCCAACTGGTGACGAAATTGACCAGGAGTTCGAGTGTGGCTTGCGAATGGTGCGAAGCCAGGTATTCGGCGCGGGTCAGCACCACTTGTTCAACGAAGGCATCATGCTGGCGCTTGTGCTGTTCCTCATGCTGCCAGAATGCGGCGCGCAGTTCCTCGTTGGGGATGTTGTCGCGGTTTTCGCGCATCAGTTTTTCTTCGTCGGCGAAATGTTCCACCGCATAGGCCGCCAGCGCGTCCAGGAGCGTGACGATGTCGTCGGGCGTGATCTGCTGCTGGCGTTCCGTGACTTCGTCGACCATGTTGTTCAACATATCCACTAGGCGATGATGCTGGCTGTCGACAATGGGAATGCCTGTTTCGTAACGCTGATCCCACTTGAATGTATCGAGCATTTGTCTGATCTTCCACATGGATTGAAAAAGTCATTATGGATCATAACGCGCGGACAAGCCTATGCGATTGATTCGACAGGATGTGATGCAAACGAATGCGCCATGACGAAACACAAGGCGCCAAAGAATCCAGTCCGCCTTTATTCGGTAGCTTTGGCCTGTCAGAAGACAGGGGACAGGAATCAGAAGACAGAAGGCAGAAAAATTACCGGCGTATCAAGCCGCAGGTTACGCATCTGGATTGCTTCGTCGCTGCGCTCCTGAGAATGACGAGGTGGTGCGTTCCAGGTCGCGCTGCGCTTTGATGAGGCGGAGGGGCACTCTGCCTCCTGACTCCTGATCCCTGCTGCGCTTTTGCAGCGTGAATGCTTTTTTCATGCTGCAACGCAGCACACGCGAGGGGAGATCGGGGCTGGCATTAAAGAATAAATCCTTTGTATTCATCAACTTGCGCGAATTCTTGCTGGCCGTCTTCGACTTGGCACACCGTTTGCAGTCTGCGTTCTGTCACATTTGAATTCGACAGGGAGCGAAGCATGAATGACGTGGGGCGCTGGCACGAATTGGCTGACGCGATCAAACCTGAAACCCGGCTCTTCATCGATGGCCGGTTTGTCGATGCCGTCGACGGGCAACGGTTCGCCACGCTGAATCCGGTCGATGGAAAGGTCATCGCGGAGGTGGTCTGCGGCAATGAGAAGGATGTCGATCGCGCGGTCAAGGCCGCACGCCGCGCCTTCAGGAGCGGCGCGTGGTCGAAGAAGGCGCCGCGCGATCGCATGGATGTGATGTACAGAATTGCCCAGGGCATCGAGGCGCATCTGGAAGATTTCGCGCTCCTCGACTGTCTCGACATGGGGAAATCCATTTCCGAATTGACGGGTGGCGACGTGCCGTTTTCGGCGCTCACCTTTCAATACTTCGGCGAAGCCATCGACAAGGCGGAGGGCGTCGTTACCAGTACCGACCCGGCGGCGTTGCATCTGATCGTGCGCGAGCCGCTGGGCGTGGTCGCCTGCGTCACGCCGTGGAATTACCCGTTGATGATGGCGGCATGGAAAGTCGCTCCGGCGCTGGCGGCGGGCAATTCGGTCATCCTGAAGCCCGCCGAGCAAAGCCCGCTTTCCGCGCTTTTATTGGCGAAAATCATCCATGAGGCGGGCGTGCCGGAGGGCGTCTTCAACGTGGTGAACGGGTTCGGCGAGGATGCGGGCAAGGCGCTGGCGCTCCATATGGACGTCGACAAGATCGGCTTTACCGGCTCCACCGAGGTCGGCAAGCTGATGCTCATCTATTCCGGTCAGTCGAACATGAAGAAGGTGACGACCGAGTGCGGCGGCAAAAGCCCGCAGATCATCTTTCCCGACGCCGACATCGACACGGCGGTCACCTACAGCGTCAATAATATCTACACCAACCAGGGCGAAGTGTGCAGCGCCAGTTCGCGGCTCATTGTGCATGAGTCGATTTACGACGAATTCGTGGCGAAATTCGTCGAGGAGGCCAAGCGTTTCCAGCCCGGCGATCCGCTCGATCCGGCCACCACGATGGGGCCGCTGGTCACGCGCGAGCAGCAGAAGCGGGTGCTCGCCTACATCGAAAAGGGCAAGCGGGACGGCGGCCGCCTGGTGTTCGGCGGCGGCGTTCCGGCGGGGCTGGAAGCGGGCAACTACGTCCAGCCCACGCTCTTTGCGGACGTTACCCGCGACATGACCATTGCCCGCGAGGAAATCTTCGGGCCGGTGGGCGCAGTCATGAAGTTCAGGGACTACGACGACGCGCTCGCCATCGCCAACGACAGCATCTACGGCCTTGCCTCGGCGGTCTGGACGAAGGACCTCGTCACCGCGCACAAGGCGGCGCAAGACATCGAGGCCGGGATCGTCTGGGTCAATTGCTACGAACACGGCGACATGACGCAACCCTGGGGCGGCTACAAGCAGTCCGGTCAGGGACGCGACAAGTGCTTTGAAACCCTCCTCGCGCACATGCAGACGAAATCAGTCTGGGTTCATCTGGGCTGAACGCTTTTTGCAATCCAATTCTTGATCTTGAAGGAGAAAACACCATGACCGCAACGATCCGTGATCCGCTCAACCCCGTTTCGGTGGAAGCGGGTACCGCCGAAGACGTCGAACAACTGAAGGCGCTGGGCGTCAACCCGCACTTCAACCGCCGCATGAGCCTCTGGCAGAACTTTGCGCTCGGTTTTACCTATCTTTCGCCGGTGGTAGGCGTCTATAGCCTGTTCGGTTTTTGCCTGGCCGCGGGCGGGCCGCCGATGATCTGGAACTATCTCATCATCGCGCTCTGCCAGTTTCTGGTCTGCCTCGTGTTCTGTGAAGTCGTCTCGCAGTTTCCGATTTCCGGCGGCATTTACCCGTGGGCGCGGCGACTCGTCGGTAAGCGCTGGGCGTGGATTGCGGGCTGGATTTATGCCTGGGCGCTGATAACGACCATTGCCGGCATCGCGGTGGGCGCTTCGCCCTTCCTCGCCTCCATGCTGGGAATGGAAGCTTCCTCGCTGGTGACGGTGATCATCGCCCTGACGCTCCTCGCCATCATTACCGGCCTCAACCTGGAAGGTACGCGCTGGCTGGGACGGGTCGCCATGTTCGGCTTTCTCTGCGAACTGATCGGCGCGTTGGTGGTGGGCGCTTACCTGCTCCTCTTCCATCGCCATTATGATTTCGGGGTGTTTTTCAACACCTTCGACATCGGGATTAGCGACGCCTACTGGCCAGCCTTCCTCGCGGCTTCGCTGGGTGCTCTGTACCAGTATTACGGGTTCGAGGCCTGCGGCGACGTGGCCGAGGAAACGCCAAATCCTTCCCGCGCCATTCCCAAGGCCATGCGCATGACCATCTATGTCGGCGGCGTGGCGGCGATGTTCATCTGCGTCTCGCTCATCCTCGCGGTGCCTGACATTCAGGCTGCGCTTCATCCGGACGAAAACGGAGTCCCCCTCATCATCACCATCCTCAGCGAAGCCTTTGGGCCGGTGGGCATGAAACTCGTCGTCGCGGTGGTGGCCATCTCCTTCCTTTCCTGCATTCTGTCGCTGCAAGCCGCCGCCAGCCGCATGATCTACGCCTATTCGCATGACGACATGTTCATCGGCAGCACGTTCTTTCGCCGCGTTTCGGAAAAGCATCGCGTGCCCTCGAACGCAATCATCCTCGTTGGCCTAATGACCGCGCTCCTGTGCATTGCCAGTTACTGGATGGAGAACGCCATCGTCACCATCGTGAGCTTCGGATGCATCGGCATCTACCTGGCCTTCCAGATGATTGTCGCGGCTGCCCTCATCGCCCGCGCGCGCGGCTGGAAGCCTTCCGGCGCGTTCCGTCTGGGCGCGTGGGCCTGGCCGGTGAATATCGCCGCGCTGAGCTATGGCGTGCTCGCCATCATCAACATGGCCTGGCCGCGCGGCGGGGACTGGAACATGATCGTCTCCTGCGGCATCGTGCTGGGAATGGGCATCGTCTACATGCTACTCTTCAAGCCCTATGACCGGGGCGTCTCGCCGCACGGCGACGCGCACATCCTCTTCGGCGACGGAAAGGCCGCCGCCGAGGATTCCGGACAGGATGACGACATGACCGGCGGCGAACCCGTACCGGTTCCGGTCGTCTGATCACTCCGGCCCATCGACCGGCGGATGGACACGGAGGAAGGCCATGCCTTCCTCCGTTTCTTCACCCCGCAAAGGTCTCTCGCAACCTGACAAAAGGAGTCTTTCATGGCCTCGGCCACAACCCTTCAACGCAACTCCGGACTCATGACGCGCCGCGCCAACGCCGTGCCGCGCGGCGTCGGCAACGCCCACCCGATCTTCGCCCAAAAGGCGCTCAACGCCGAAATCTGGGACGTGGAAGGCAGGCGTTACATCGATTTCTGCGCCGGGATTGCCGTATTGAATACCGGGCATTGCCATCCGAAAGTCATGGCCGCCATCCAGTCGCAGACGGCGCTTTTCACCCATACCTGTTTCCAGACAGTGGCCTATGAAGGCTATGTGGCGCTCGCAGAACGCCTCAACCGGCTCGTCCCCGGCAGCGCCCCCAAAAAGACTTTCTTCATGAACACGGGCGCGGAAGCGGTGGAAAACGCCATCAAGGCGGCGCGCGCCTACACGGGACGTCCCGGCGTCATCGCCTTCCAGGGCGCTTTTCACGGGCGCACCCTCCTGACCCTCGCCCTGACCGGCAAGGTCGCGCCTTACAAGATCGGCTACGGCCCCTTCCCCGGCGATATTTTTCACGCCCCTTATCCTTCCAAAAGCGCGGGTATTTCCGTTGTCGATGCCATCGCCGGAATCGAAAAGCTCTTCAAAAGCGACATCGAGCCTGCCCGCGTCGCGGCCTTCATCGTCGAGCCGGTGCAGGGCGAGGGCGGCTACCTCCCCGCGCCGCCCGAATTCCTCCAGCGCCTGCGCACGCTGTCCGACCAGCACGGCATTCTCCTCATCGCCGATGAAATCCAGTCTGGCGTGGCGCGTACCGGCAAGTTCTTTGCCATTGAGCATTCCGGCGTGATTCCCGACATCCTCACGATGGCGAAGGGACTGGGCGGCGGCACGGTGATTTCCGCCGTCGTTGGCCGCGCC
Source organism: Zoogloeaceae bacterium (assembly GCA_031258715.1). Classification (GTDB taxonomy): domain Bacteria; phylum Pseudomonadota; class Gammaproteobacteria; order Burkholderiales; family Rhodocyclaceae; genus Azovibrio. Next base: position 12,361 of record JAIRMN010000066.1, on the reverse strand, counting down.
GACGTGATGGACGCCTCCTGCCCCGGCGGACTGGGCGGCACCTATGGCGGCAACCCGGTTTCCTGCGCCGCCGCGCTCGCCGTGCTGGACGTGATGGAAGAAGAAAACCTCTGCGCGCGCAGCGTCGTCATTGGCGAGCGCATCCACAGCTATTTTTCCGCGTTGGCAAAGGAGGTTTCCTTCATCGGCGACATTCGCGGCCTGGGCGCAATGCGCGCGGTGGAGTTTTCCGCCGGCGGCGACCTGGGAAAGCCCGCGCCGGAAATCGCCGAGACCCTGAAGACGGAAGCCCTGAAGCGTGGACTCTTCCTCCTCAACTGCGGCGTCAATCTCAACGTCCTGCGCCTGATGACCCCGCTCACCATCAGCGACGCCGTGCTGGATGAAGGGCTTGCCATCATCGGCGACATCCTCATGGAACTGGAGAAAGGGACACAAGGCAAATCTTCTCTGAAAGTCCGGGCATTCACCTAGCGCGGCGCTGGCGGAAAGCCGACAAGACCTTTCTTCCCTTACAATAGACGATACCGGTGCCAAGCCTTCACGAATCCAACCTTGGGAAAGACCGCCATGCCACTGAACGATGCCGCGCTCCTGAAAGACAAAGCCTATATCGACGGAAAATGGGTCGCCGCCCCCGACGGCACCGTTTTTCCGGTGACCAATCCGGCCACGGGCGAGCTCCTCGCCCAGGTCGCCGACCTGGGCGCGGCGGAAACCCGCGCGGCCATTGACGCCGCTGAAAAGGCTTTTGCTGCCTGGCGCAAGCGTTCCGGCAAGGAGCGTTCGCTCATCCTGAGAAAGTGGTATGAGCTGATTATCGCCGCCACCGATGACATCGCCCTCATCATGACTTCCGAGCAAGGCAAGCCGCTTGCCGAGGCGCGCGGGGAAGTCGCCTACGCCGCGAGTTTCGTCGAATGGTTCGCGGAAGAAGCGCGGCGCGTCTATGGCGATGTAATGCCCGCGCCGACGGCTGACAAGCGCATCGTCGTCCTCAGGGAGCCTATCGGCGTCTGCGCGGCGATCACGCCGTGGAATTTTCCCGCCGCGATGATCACGCGCAAGGTCGCCCCGGCACTGGCCGCCGGATGCGCGGTCGTCGTAAAACCCGCGGAATACACGCCGCTCACCGCGCTGGCGCTGGCTGAACTCGCCCAACGCGCGGGCATTCCGGCGGGCGTCTTCAACGTCGTCACCGGCGTGTCGGCGTCCGTGATCGGCAAGGCGCTGACGGATAGCCCGGTTGTGCGGAAACTCTCTTTTACCGGCTCCACCGAAGTCGGGCGGCTCTTGATGGCGCAGAGCGCCGCGACCCTGAAGAAACTCTCTTTTGAATTGGGCGGCAACGCGCCCTTCATTGTCTTCGACGATGCCGACCTCGATCTCGCGGTCGAAGGCGCGATGGCCTCGAAATACCGCAACAGCGGCCAGACCTGCGTCTGCGCCAATCGCCTGCTCGTACAAAGCGGCATCTACGATGCGTTCGCCGAAAAACTCGCCGTCCAGGTCAAGGCGCTCAAAGTCGGCAACGGCGCGGAGCCGGGCGTCACGCAAGGCCCGCTCATCGATGCCGACGCGCTGAGGAAGGTTGAAACGCAAGTCGCCGATGCCGTCGCAAAGGGCGGACGCATTCTCACCGGCGGCAAACCGCATGCGCTGGGCGGCACGTTCTTTGAACCCACTGTAATCGCCGAGGCGAACGCCGACATGCTGTGCGCGCGGCAGGAAACCTTCGGCCCCCTGGCGCCGCTCTTCCGCTTCGAGACCGAAGCCGAAGCCATCGCGTTGGCCAACCGCACCGAATTCGGGCTGGCCAGCTATTTTTTCAGCAGGGATCTGAACCGTGTCATCCGCGTGGCGGAGGAACTCGAATATGGCATGGTCGGCATCAACACCGGCCTCATCTCGAACGAAGTCGCGCCCTTCGGCGGCGTCAAACAATCCGGCTTCGGACGCGAAGGCTCCAAATACGGCATTGAGGAATACCTGGTTATCAAGCAGATGTGCATCGGCGGCCTGCCCTGAACCGAAGCCAAAACTCGCCCGCGCCATGCTTCTTCACTGCTTATTGATGCGCCGTTTTCATGATGCTATAGTGCCGCAGACGGAGACGCTCGCGCCGTCGATCCAGGAGACTGGGCGGCGATGCGGGTTCAGTTTCTGGCATGGAGGCAAAAAATGGATGTCATCAATGGGATGGTGTATGTGGTTTTGTATTATACACCGGTTGAGGACGAGATATACATCTGCAAAGGTGTCTTCTAAACGTTAGGCCACAGGAGGCATCATGTTCGGCTGGCTCAGAAAGCGATCATGGAAACCAGAGGTTCTGCCAGAACTGACCGGGAAAAAAAGCCATCTGATAGTACGGCTAACCAATCTGCCATGTTTGCGTGATGAGTTAACTGGTGATCGGAAGTATGCTTTTTCAGACTTTGGCCATGACATCTTGATGACACTCCATGAGGCTATCGGCGGTATGCAACATGCACATTCGCGACTAGTAGCAGGTTCAACTATCATTACGTTGGTGCGCCTTTCACAACAGCCATCCATTGGAGTTGAGATAAGCGGCAGGCCCAATAACAGCGTGAGAGTCTTCGAGTCCGATATTGCAGACGCTCTGATCAATGCGTTTGAGACAGTAGGGTTAAAACCAGGCTGATGCGGCCTAACAATTCATTCAAGCCGACGCCGCTTCGCGTCGCGGCTTAATTCCAACGTTAGGGAAACTCTGAACAAGTATTCTCCATATGCATTGTTTTTGAGAAAATAAGCGCCAGTGATATTTTTCCAGAAGGAATGGATGAAGCAGCTGAGTTTGGCGGAGACGGGTTTTTTGCCGAAAGCTGGGAAGCGAACCCGGAAGGAGAAGTTTCTGGAAGAGATGGAGAGCGTCGTTCCGTGGGGAAGTCTGGAGGCGCTGATTGAGCCGCATTACCCGAAAAAGGGCAAGGAGCGTCTGCCGATGGCGCTGTCGTCGATGCCGCGCATCCATTTCATGCAACAGTGGTTTGGTTATTCCGATCCGGCGAAATCGAGAGCGCCCATCGCCATCTCGTCCAACAACGCCCGGCGCATGGTGGCGCACCCACAACGCCAAACAGATACTGGCCTTGCGATTGAATCGCGCCAATCGCCAATGGCACAACTACTGGAAAAAATTCGCTCAGCCATCCACATCAGTTTGAATCGCGCTCCAGTCGCTGTCCTCTGTTTGACGCATTGCCCAAATTAGGCCAAAATCCGCCCTCGCTTATCTTCACGGCGCGATAGCAAAGCGGTTATGCACCGGATTGCAAATCCGTGTAGGTCGGTTCGACTCCGGCTCGCGCCTTGCTTGCCTTTGACCCCTTGATTTTCAAGGGGTTTTTTGTTTTTGGGGATGGAGCGGAAGGATTTCGGGTCAGCGTTCGTCGATCTTGAGGAGACCTTCTTCGAACACGATGGCCATGCTAGGGACGCAGGCGGGTTTTTTGCCGGATTCGGGGGGGTTATACGCGCAGAGCGATACCGTGCTTTGCATGGCGGCGCCGGGCGTGGCGGTTTGGGGCGTTTCTTCGTTGTAGATGGAACCAAAGGATTTGCCTTTGGTCTTGATGTTGTATCGGGCAACGCTGTCGCACATATAGGCGGTGCGCTCATAGAGCGGGATTTGCTGGGTGCGGGTAAAGTAGGCCTGCATCCGTTTCGAGAACTGGTCGAGCAGCAGCTTGCCGTCACGGGCGGAGCAGGCGCGGGCAAAGCGGGCAAACAAGTCTTCGACGGGCGCTCTTTCCAGCGGCCTTGGACTTCCCGCCGCGCTGGTCGCCAGGGGATTCTCCGCCAAACGGTTTCTCGCCGCCTGCTTTTCCGGGGCAACGGACGTTTTTTCCGCGCTGACGACAGGCCGCTGGCTGCGGGAACAAGGCAGGTTGGAAAGCAGGGTGTTCCCATTCCTGTCGACGCACTTGTAAATCTCGGCGCCGACGCCTTGCGCGCCCAATAACAGGCAAGCGGCGCAGAAGAGTTGTATGGTTTTTCTCATCATCAATCCTTGTTTTCGGCAATCGTCAGCGAATGCCATCCTGGATTTCCGCCGGAACCCGCATCCTGGACTTGCCGTTTCGCCAGATGCCTGGCAGACGATGGTTGTCTTCTCGCGTTTTTTCATTGAAGCCGCAATGAATCCCCATTCCAACACATGAATTCGCGCGCGACGACAAATACGCATTTTGTTCCCGGCTGGCAGCGCGGTCAACAGGATGGCGGTTTTCGTATGGCGTCGGCAATCTCGCCGCAAGGGGGTTCGCCCCTCTCGTTTCATTCCTTGAACATCCGCCAGCCGGAGATCATGGTGGAGATCAGCGAGTGCTTGGAGAGCACTTCCTCGCGGATGGCGGCATAGACGTGAAGCGCGGCGAAACTCATCATGATCCACATGCCCAGGCGGTGCCAGCCATGCGTTTGCTGCGAGCCGCCCAAAAGCGGCGCCACCCAGCCAAACAGGAGGCTCATCGCACTGTCGCCCTCGCCCTCGGCGTAGAGGCCGAAGCCGGTGAGCGCCATCCCGAAGGCGAGCACCGTGAAGAAAAGGAACATCATCAGGAGCGCCATAGGATTGTGTCCCAGGTATTTCTTGGGCGTGTGCTCCAAAAAGAGATACCAGCGCAATTCAAAGATCACTTCCTTCCACCAGTCCCTGTCGAAGATCGGTGGCATAAATATCTGTCGAGCATATACGTTTCCGGCGAATGCCCAATACACGCGGGCGATCAGCCCAATGGCGAAGAGGTAGCCGGCGACGAAGTGGATGAAGCGGAGGTTGCCCATGATGTAGTGATCGGCGGCCTCGCCCGTGAGCGTGGGCGGCGGCGTACCGATCAGGTAGCCTGTGACGGCGAGCGTCAGCATGAGGAGGCTGTTTATCCAGTGCCACAAGCGCAACGGGGCTTCGTACACATAGATGGAATAGGCCAGGTTGCCACGCGCCCTGGCTTCCTGGATGTCGTTTTGGGAAAGCATGGCGTTTTCTCCGATCTTTTTTCAGCGCACACTGACCGCAGCCATTTCCTGTCCATCGGGACGCATCACATGTGTGGAGCATGCGAGGCAGGGGTCGAAGGAATGCAGTGTGCGCAGGATTTCCAGCGGCTCGTCGGCTTTTGCCAGCGGCGTATCCAGGAGGCTGGCCTCGAAAGCGCCGATCTGCCCTTTCGGATCGCGCGGGGAGCCGTTCCAGGTGGTGGGCACGACGCATTGGTAATTGTCGATCTTGCCGTTTTTGATGCTAATCCAATGTCCCAGCGCGCCGCGCGGCGCTTCGGTGAAGCCCGCGCCTTTCGCTTCGGCAGGCCAGGCGGCAGGTTCCCATTTGCCGATATTGGCGGTGTTGTGATCCCCCGCCTTGAGGTTCGCCATCAGGCGGGCAAACATCTGTTGCAGCAACTGGACACAATAGCGCGTCTCCACGCCCCTGGCCGCTGTGCGTCCCAGGGTGGAGAAGATCGCGGGAAGCGGCAGGCCGAGCTTTTTCAGCACGTCGTCGATGGTTTCCCGGATCATCGGGTAGCGCGTGGGTTGCAGGTAGGCGAGTGCCATGCGCGCGAGACAGCCGACTTCCATCGCGTGGCCGCGCCAGCGCGGAGCCTTGATCCACGAATACTTGCCCGCCTCGTCGAAGGCTTCCACGCGCGTCTTCTTCCCCTTGGTGTTCGCGCCCAGCGTGAAATCGGGTTCGGTGATGCCCTCGAAGGGATGCAGCCCTTGCGATTCGTCCGGGTAGCGGTACCAGGAATGCGTGACGAACTCCTGGATCTGTCCGGGGTCTTTCAGGTCGACCGGGAGGATGTTATCCAGATTGCCATCGATGATCGCGCCGCGCGGCAGGAGGAGATTGTCGGCTTCATAGCCGTTGGCGCGGTCGGGAATGTCGCCGTAGGAAAGCAGGCATTGCGATCCGATGCCGCCGCCATAGAGCCAGTCCTTGTAGAAGCCCGCGATTGCGATGAGGTCGGGAATATAGACCTGTTCGATGAAGACGGTGGCCTGGTCAATGACGTGCTTGACCAAGTTCAGCCGTTCCATATTCACTGCGCCGACCGCGCCCGCGCCTTCCAGGTTGATGGCGCAGGGCACGCCGCCCACGAGCCAGTTGGGATGCGGGTTCTTGCCGCCGAAAATCGCGTGGATCTTGACGATTTCCTTCTGGAAATCCAGGGCTTCGAGATAATGGGCGACGGCCATCAGATTGGCTTCCGGCGGCAGTTTGTAGGCCGGATTGCCCCAATAGGCGTTGGAGAAGGGACCCAACTGGCCGCTGTCGATGAACTTTTGCAGACGGTTTCGCACGTCGCGGAAGTAGCCGGGCGAGGAAAGCGGCCAGGCGGAAATGCCCTGCGCCAGTTCGGAAGTCTTCTTCGGGTCAGCTTTCAGGGCGGAAACAACATCCACCCAGTCGAGCGCGTGCAGATGGTAGAAATGCACCAGATGGTCATGGACGTACAAGGTCAATTGCATGAGGTTGCGAATCAGGTGCGCGTTTTCGGGAATCGAGATGGAAAGCGCGTCTTCCACGGCGCGCACGGAAGTCAGCGCGTGCGTGCCGGTGCATACGCCGCAGATCCGCTCGGTGAAGGCCCAGGCGTCGCGCGGGTCGCGGCCTTTTAGGATGACCTCTAGCCCGCGCCACATGGTGCCGGTGGAAACGGCGTTGCGAATGACGTTGTTGGCGTCCAGATTCACTTCGATCCGCATGTGTCCCTCGATGCGGCAGACGGGATCGACCACCACACGACGGCCGGAATCATCCAGGGTAAACCCTTGCGTTTCGTAGCTCATGCCTCGATTCCTTCCCTGTCCTTGGTGCTTTCACGCCTTCTCAGGCTATCCAGCGCGGTGAGCGCGGCATGGGCGGCAATGGCCGCGCCGGTGCCGACGGCAATCGCGCCGCCAATGACATCCGCGTTGGCCTCAATGCCGAACTGGTGGATATTGGTCACGCGGTCATAGAAACTGCCTTTGTCCCAGAAACCGTCTTCGGAGCAGCCCAGGCAGCCGTGCCCGGACTGCACCGGCCAGGAAACGCCGCCATTCCAGCGCATCGAGGAACAGGCGTTATAGGTGGTCGGTCCCTTGCAGCCCATCTTGTAGAGGCAATAGCCTTTCTTCGCGGACTCGTCGTCCCAGGCTTCGACGAATTGCCCGGCGTCGAAATGTCCGCGCCGATAGCATTTGTCGTGGATGCGCTGGCCGTAGAACATCTTGGGACGCCCTTGGCGATCCAGAGCGGGAATCCGGTCGAAGGTGAGCATGTAGGCGACGACGCCGGTCATGACTTCGGCAATTGGCGGACAGCCGGGCACGCAGATGATTGGCTTTCCGGCGATGACCTTGCGGATGGGCGTCGCGCGCGTGGGATTGGGGCGGGCGGCCTGCACGCAGCCGTAGGAGGCGCAGGAACCCCAGGCGATCACCGCCTTGGCGTCGGCAGAGGTTTCCTTCAGCTTTTCCACGAAGGGACGCCCGCCCTGAATGCAGAACATGCCGTCCTCGTTCAGGGGCGGATTGCCTTCGACGGCGACGATGTAGTTGCCCCGGTATTTTGCCTTCACCTGTTCGATGATGGCTTCGGCCTGATGCCCGGCGGCGGCCATCAGAGTATCGTCATAATCGAGGGAGAGCATGGAGAGCACCACGTCACGGGTCAGGGGATGCGCCGATCGGATGAAGGATTCCGAGCAGCAAGTGCATTCCAGTCCGTGCAGCCAGATCACGGGAGTGCGCGGTTTGGTTTCCAGCGCCTGCGCGATTTTCGGCATGGCGGCGGCGGAAAGCCCCAGGGAAGCGGCGGTAAGACTGCAAAATTTCAAAAAACTGCGCCGGGTAATCCCCTGATGGCGCAAGACTTCATAGAAGGTTTCATTCATGGTCGAATCATTCTGTGGATGAGCGTTTCAGGATCGCGCGGGCAAACGGGTTCCCGGACATTCTCGCACGATTCGGGCGATCAGTGGACAGGAATCAGGAGACAGGAGACAGAGCGCCCACAGCCTCATCAAAAGCGCGGCGCGACCTGGAACGCGCCCAGCCCCATCATTCTCAGAAGCGAAGCGACGAAGCAATCCAGATGCGCAACCAGCGGCGCAAAACGCCGGTAACTTTTTCTATTCTTTGTCTTCTGATTCCTGATTGGATGTTTTTTTCAATGGGTCGTGATTTCGATCAGTTTGGTTTTCGCGCCGCTCCTTGGCAGGCTGCCGAAGGGGAGCACGACGACGGTGGGGCGAAAGGCCAGCAATTCACGGACGCGCTGCGCCAGCGCCTTTTCCAGGGCAGGCCATTCCGAGGCGGGCGCGCCTTCTCCGGCTTCGACGGCGAGTTTCAACGGCGGATTGACCTTTGGCGGCGGCGCGTCCAGGCGGATGCGCAGTTCGCCGGAAAGCCGGGGCAGGAATTCCTGCACGACTTTCTGGATGGCGGCGGGATAGACCTTGGCGCCCTTCACCATCAGCATGTCGTCGGCGCGTCCGACGATTTCCATGCGCGTGCCGAAATGCCCGCAACCCGGACACGCGCCAACGGAAAGACGCATGATGTCGCCGGTGGCGTTGCGAAACGCGGGCGCGGCTTCGTATTCCAGCGCGGTATGGATGGCCTCGCCCACCGCGCCATCCTTGATTTCCAGCGGCGCCCTGGTTTCCGGGTCGACGAGATCGTAGCGGAAGCAGTAGTCTTCGGCCATATAATGCATTCCGTATGAATGTTCGGCGTCGCAGGTGACGGTGGCGTTATGCCACGCGCCGCCCATCATGTCGAAGATTTGCGCGCCGAAATGTTCGCGCGTCCGGGCGCGAAAGACGGGCTGGCTGCCGCCGGGTTCGCCGCAGACGACGATGATCTCGATGCCGAGCGTGCCCACGGGTTTGCCGATTTCGTCCGGCGCGCGCTCAATCAACTGGTTCACCATCGAAGGCGTGGCGAAGAGGGCGCGGGGACGGGTGAATTCGATGTAGCGCAGAATCTTCGGCACGCCGCCTTCCGCGCCGACCGCGACGGGCCTTGCGCCATACGCTTCCAGCGCCTGGAGGTAAGTGATGCCCGCCAGCCACAGCGAAAGTCCGAAGGCGTGGAAGGTGGTGTCGCCGGGACGAATGCCCGCGACGCGAAATACGCGCCCCAGCATCGCGTAGGTAATCTCCAGGTCCTTCCTGCTGAACACATAGAACGTCGGCGTCCCGGTGGTGCCGGAAGTCGCGGCCAGGTGGATGGCCTTCTCCGGCGCGGTGGTGAGATGCAGTCCCAGCGGATGTCCATAGCGCAGAAGCGACGCTTCCTGCGATTCCCGATGCCGGGTCTTGTCCAGGAAAGCCGGGAGCCGCCGGAAATCGGCGAGGCTTTTGATGTCTTCGGGCGAAGATATGCCTACTTCCAGAAAACGCGGACGGTAATAGTCTTCGTTCCCCCAGACGTAACGAATCTGTTTCCTGAGCTTTTGCCAGCGCAGGGCGTCGAGCGCAGCCAGGTATTCGGCGGGATCACGGGTGCCGATGTTTGTGTAGTTGAAAATGTCGTTCATGGCGGTTTGTTTCGTCATGTGTTGAAAAATCGTGTTTCGGGGTCATGCCGCGTTTTGGGCGTCGAGGAGGATCGAATCGGCGGCTTTTTCGGCGATCATGATGGTCGGCGCGTTGGTGTTGCCGGAAATGAGGGTCGGCATGATGGAAGCGTCGATGACGCGCAGGCCGGAGAAGCCATGAACGCGAAGCGCGCTGTCGACTACGGCGTTTTCGTCTTCGCCCATCTTGCAGGTGCCGCTGGGATGGTAAAGAGTCTTGCCGTGCTTGCGGGCGAATTCGAGGAGCGCCGCGTCGCTTTCAGCTTCGGGGCCGGGTTGCGTTTCCGCGGCGATGAAGGCGGCAAGGGCGGGTTGGGCGGCAATCCGGCGGGCGTGGCGCAGCCCTTCGAGAATCGTCTCGCAATCGCGCGCACTGGAAAGATAGGCCGGACGAATGGGCGGCGCGGCCAGCGGGTCGGGATGGTCGATCAGGATTTCCCCCCGGCTTTCCGGGCGTAACTGGCAGACGCCGCAGGTCAATCCCGGATCGCGTTCCACTGCGCCGGTCTCGAAATTGAAGGCGCCGGGCATGACGTGGAACTGGATGTTGGGATAATCCGGGTCTTTCCGTGTGGGCAAAAAGGCGTTGATCTGCGAGGCGCTCACGGTCAGGAGGCCGCGCCGGAAGAAAGCGTAGCGCAGGGCTTCGCGCGCGGCGCGCCAGCCCCGGCTGGCCTCGTTGAAGGTTTCCACGCCCCGGACGCGATAAGTCAGGCTCACCATGTAATGATCCTGGAGATTCCTGCCCACGCCCGGCAGGTTCGCTCGTACCGGAATGCCCAAAGCGCGTAGCCGCGCCGCGTCGCCGATGCCGGAATGCTGGAGCAGCGCGGGCGAACCGATTGCGCCCGCGCTCACGATGACTTCCTGCGCGGCATTCAGGGTCTTTTCCCTGCCCTGGTGACGGATGAGGACGCCTTTGGCGCGATGTTCCTCGAAAAGCAGCCGGATGGCCTGGGCGCGAGTGAGGACGCGCAGATTGGGGCGTTTCCTGGCCGGTTTGAGGTAGGCATTGGCCGTACTGCTGCGAATGCCGTTTTTTACCGTCATCTGGAAATAGCCGACGCCTTCTTGTGTCTCCCGGTTGAAATCCTCGCGCAAGGCAAAGCCCGCTGATCTAGCCGCGGCCAGATAGGCTTCGGAAAGCGGATGACGCTCAGCGGGATCGCAAACCTGCAACGGCCCGTCCGCGCCGTGCCATTCGTCCCCGCCGCGCGCCTGGGTTTCCGCCTTGCGAAAGTAGGGGAGCACGTCCGCCCAGCCCCAGCCAGGATTGCCCAGATCGCGCCACGCGTCGTAATCCCGCGCCTGTCCCCGGATGTACAAAAGGCCGTTGATGGCCGAAGAGCCGCCCAGCACCTTACCTCTCGGCCAGAGGATTTTTCGGTTTCCGGAAGATTCTTCCGGCTCGGTGTGATAGAGCCAGTTGCCGCGGGGATGGGCGCGGTTCCAGACGTAGCCCACGGGAATGTGAAACGAGGGATGCCGTCCTTCGCCTCCGGCTTCCAGGAGCGCGACCGAATGGCGTCCGTTGGCGGAAAGGCGGTTGGCGAGCACACAGCCGGCGCTGCCGCCGCCGATGATGATGTAGTCGTAGGATGTTTGTGACATGGCTGGAATCATTCAGGAAAAAAGCGGTTCGGGGGGGGATTCGAAAGATTCCGGGACGGGTTTTCCGACCTTCCGGGTTTGGGAGGAAGAAAAGGGGATGCGGTCGGCGCAGGGCAGCCAGGTGAGGCAATGGCCGCAGGAGTGATAGCCCCAGTCCCTGAAGAAATCGCCCACCACATCCCTGCCTTGGATGACGCAGCGGGTGTTGTCGCGCCAGTTTTCGCCGAATTCCGCGCCGATGGCGCGCGCCGGACATCGGGGGACGCAAGCGCCGCATTTGCCCAGCGAAGGGTAGGGACAGTATTCGTAAATGTCTCGATAGGCGCGCGGCGTGGGCGGAAATTCCAGATCGGTGATGACGCTGCCGATGCGTCCGGCGCAGCCCAGAGGCGTAATCAACGCGCCATGAATGCCGAAACTGCCCAGGCCGGCGATGAAGGCGGCATGGCGTTCCGACCACATGGGAATCATGCCGATGGCCTGGTAACAGGCTTCGTTGCTTGGCGCGACGCCCTTCCCGCCGTGTTTTTCCAGGAATCGGAGCATGGCGCGGCGCAGCACGTTATTGAAGACTTCCCCGTTTCGGCGTCCCGAAACCCAGGCGAGCGAAGGCAGGGCGGATTTTTTGGGGTAGCTTCTGCGCACGGCCCTGTTGTAGGGCAGGAACCAGGCGATCACCGAACGCGCGCCGGGTAGCCATTCCGTTGGCGATCGATGCAGCGGGCCGACCACGCCGGGCGTCTTCAGGCGCGTGAAAAGCAAGTCGTCTGCGGCGGCGACGCCCAGGAGGGGCGCGTCCCAGATGCGCAGACGTTCGCCTTCCGGCAGGGCGTTGCGCGGGTCTTCTTCCACGAAGCGGCGCGCGAAGCCGACAAGTTGTTCCCATTCCGGCTCCGGCGTTTTTTCGGGCGCGGCGGGGTCGAGGAGATAGGCGTATTCGACCGCGGCGTTCATGGCCAGGAGATTGGTCTGGAAGGCGATGTCGTCGATGAGTTTCACCACCGAAGCGATTTGCGTACTGGTGACCTGGATGTCGCGCATGGCGGCGATAAGCTGGGCCACGGCCTCATACCCGTTGTTGACCGCCTCGCGGCTTGAGGTCGCCAGTTTGTCGGCCTCGTCGGCGGACGAGGCGTTCGCCTTGGTCTTCTC
>JAIRMN010000031.1 GCA_031258715.1 Zoogloeaceae bacterium | reverse complement strand
AAGAACTTCACGGGCGAGCATTTTTGGGCGCGTGGCTACTTTGTCTCGACGGTCGGACTGGACGAGAACATTGTTCGAGCCTACATCCGCAACCAGGAAGATGAGGATGAGCGCTACGAGCAGATGAAGTTGGAAATAGGATAAGCCGCCCAAGGCGGCTCACGGTTTCATGGGCACCTTTGAGGCGCTCACCAGCCAAGCCACCGGCTTTGCCGGTGGTATTTGACTTTTCTGTCCTCTGTCCTCTGATTCCGATTGACCCGACAGCGTTTTGCGATGGAGAATAGCACCCTTGGTTTGCGCGGCGTGCGGGGCGTGGACGATTTATTTCATGAACGGATCATCATTAAATGTCGCGGATAAAACAGACTTTTGAGAAACTGGCGAAAGACGGGCGCAAGGCGTTGATTCCCTTTGTCACGGCGGGTTTCCCGCGTCTGGAGCTGACCGTTCCCCTGATGCACACTCTGGCAGAGGCCGGAGCGGACATCATCGAGCTGGGTGTGCCGTTTTCCGACCCGATGGCCGATGGCCCCACCATTCAGCGCGCTTCCGAGAAGGCGCTGGCAAACGGCATGAACCTTGAGAAGGCCCTGGCTCAGGTAGCCGAATTTCGTAGGAAAGACGCCCAGACGCCGGTGGTGCTCATGGGATATGCCAATCCGATTGAGGCGTTTGGGGCGGCATCCTTTACACGCGCCGCTGGGACGGCGGGCGTGGATGGTGTGTTGCTGGTGGATGCCCCGCCTGAGGAATCCGCCGAATTTGTCCGCGCCCTGCGCGAGAAGGGGCTGGACCCGATCTTCCTGCTCGCGCCCACCTCGACTCCGGCGCGTTACCGGGAAGTCGCGCGTCTGGCAAGCGGCTATGTCTATTACGTTTCCCTAAAGGGCGTAACGGGTTCCGGGCGCTTGAACACGAATGAAGTGGCCGAACGCCTGCCCGCCATTCGCGCCGCCGTGAACCTCCCGGTCAGCGTGGGCTTTGGCATCCGCGACGCGGCGACGGCGGCGGAGATGGCTAAAATCGCCGACGCCGTGGTGGTCGGCAGCCGCCTCATCGAGGAACTGGAAGGCGCTCCGGCGGGCGAGGAACTGGCGCGGGTCGCGGCGCTGGTGGCGGAACTGCGCCAAGGGGTTCAGGGCGGAGGCCGAAAACCGGAGGGCGGGGGGCGGACATGAAGAAAGTCCCGTTCATCGTCGTTTCCGCGTTTTTGATTCTCGCGCAGGTATGTTTTATCGTCGTCATGCTGGGCAGCGAAACGCTCGTGGATTTCTGCGCGGGACTTGGCCTTGATCTGCCGGACATGATGCGGGATGGTCTGATGCGGAATTTTCTGGCCGTCTATGCGATATTGCGCATCGATCTGACGGCCTATGCGCAATTCATGTTCGATGTTAGCGCCTGGTGGTGGCTCTTGCCGCCTGCCTGTGCGCTGCTTTCGGCCTGGGCGTCTTGGCGCGGGTCGGCGCGGTACACGCTCTTCGTCCTGTTTGCGAACATCGGCGTTCTATATGCTTTGGTCATGGTGTTTTTTTCCATCATCGATCGGCTTGGCGAGGCGGCTTCAAGTTTCGAACGGGACGGCGCCGCCATTTTCGGCGGGATGGCGCCGTTTGTGTGACAGTCCCCGCGATTCAAATCTGGAAATCTCGACATGAGCTGGCTGAACAAACTCCTGCCCCCCAAAATCAATCGTGATCAGAGCGGGACGCGACGCGCCACGCTGCCCGAAGGCTTGTGGAGCAAGTGTCCTGCCTGTGAAGCCGTGCTCTATACCACGGATCTGGAGGCCAATCTCCAGGTCTGTCCCAAGTGTGGTCATCATCTGCGGCTGAAGGCGCGGCAGCGGCTGGACATGTTGCTGGACAAGGAAGGCCGCCATGAGATTGGCGCGGAAATCGCGCCGACCGACAGCCTGAAATTCAGGGACAGCAAGACTTATCCAACGCGTCTGAAGGAAGCGGCGGAAAGTTCCGGCGAGACGGACGCGCTGGTGGTCATGGCGGGCACAGTGAAGGGCCTGCCGCTGGTGGTCGCCTGTTTCGAGTTCGATTTCATGGGCGGTTCCATGGGTTCCGTGTTGGGCGAGCGTTTCGTGCGCGGCGTGACGGCGGCGCTGGAAGAATCCTTGTCTTTTGTCTCGATTTCGGCTTCCGGCGGAGCGCGGATGCAGGAGGGACTGTTTTCCCTGATGCAGATGGCAAAGACGACCGCGATTCTGACTCGGCTCTCGGAGTGGCGTTTGCCCTTCATTTCCATTCTCACCGACCCGACGATGGGCGGCGTTTCGGCTTCCTTTGCCTTCGTCGGCGACATCGTGATGGCCGAACCCGGCGCCCTGATCGGCTTTGCCGGTCCGCGCGTAATCGAGCAGACTGTACGCGAAACTTTGCCCGAAGGCTTCCAGCGATCGGAATTCCTCTTGGAAAAAGGCGCGATCGACCTGATCGTGGATAGACGCGAAATGCGCGACAAACTGGCGGAAATCCTGACGCTGCTGCAAAAACTGCCGATGGCGGCCTAAATGTCTGGCGAAGCGCGCGGATGCCGGCAAGGGAGGCTTCGCTTTCCGTGTAATGATGCTGGATTGAATCCGCCTTTCCTTGGCCTTGACGCGCGCGAGTAGATTTTTTTTCGAATGGAGCCTTTAAATGACGATTGTCCATGCTCCCACAAATCGCCTGATCGACGCGCTGGCCCGGAGCTTGCCGCGCTTCGACCCTGTGCCCCTGCGCGCCCATCCGCCGGAGGCGGAGGACGGTATTGAGGAGGAGATTGGCGTCTGGCTCCATGAACAGCTCGAAGCGCAAGGCCTGGCGGATACGCTGGAATGGATGCGCTTTTGCGGCGATATACCCAATCTGAAACCCTTGGCGGACGTGGATTTTTCGGCTTTCGACGCTTTCTGGGACACGGCGCAGGAAACGGCGGCGGGCAAGGTTGCCATGCCCTGGGACTGGAAGTTTCTGGAAGTCATGAACGGCATTCTGCAAGCGCATGGCCTTGCCATTGCGGAACTCGTTGAACCGGGCGCGTGCGATTCCACGACGCTTCTCTGTGTGACCACAGACGCGGCGGCGCTGGAAGACCTGGAAACCGTTCTGGCCGACCTGGGTCTGGGGCTGCACCAGTACGAACCGATGACAGGCGCGGCGGCGCTGGCGGCGCTCGATGCACGGGGAGAAACGGAAGTGTTGGCTTCCCGGCTGGTTCATCATCTTGCCAAACCCCAAACGAAACCGGACGGCGGGGAACTGGAAGACAAAATGGATCGGTTTTTCGGCGGCCTGACTGAAAATCTTTCCGCGCGTCTTCTGGCGGATCGTCTGGCGGAAATCCCCGGGCTGCAAGGCGAAAACGCTGGGTTCACAGCGGATTTTCTCTTTGTGACGCTGACCTCCAAACCGCTCGGCTGGGTGTTTCGCAGCATCCGCGCGGCAATCAGGGGACTCCTGGCCTTGCTGGTATTGGGAAGCGTGGCGTGGCTGGGTCTTCGCTTGGGCGGATACGCCGAACTTGCGGGCGATGTGTTCCGGTTTACGGCATGGGGCGCGGGCTTGCTCCTGCTCTGGTGCGCGACGGCGCTCTGCGTCCTGTTCGTGGCCGCGCGCAGGCACAGGCGGTTTGCGCGCAAAGCGGGTGACGGTCAATGATACATTTCTGACCGTGGACAGCGCCAATATCAACCCCCGTAGTATGTGGACAGATTATGAACGCAATCTCGCCATTCAGGATTGCGCGGAAGTCAGGGTGATCGGGAAACGATTGTGGCGGAACCACGCCCGCCCGGTCAATGGCGCCACACACCTCGGCGGAGCGCAGGAAAATCATGCTGAAGCGTTTGAAAAATGGGGTGCCCTTATCGGAGAAAACAGTGAACACGAAAAACGACAACCCATTGCCTCGCTGCGCGGTTTTTTGGCGCACCGACCCGAAAATCAAGGATTTGGATTAACGCCATGCGCCCCGTTTTTATTTTTTTGCTTGCGCTGCTCGTGGCCTGCGACGCTTCTGAAGAGTCTGTTATCCCGGAGAAACGAAATCCCCACGCTTGGCGTGACGGCGGATGAAATCGACGAAATCGCGCCACTTCTCTCGGTCAGGCTTCCACCCCGGAATGGGCAACTCGAATGGGTAGAAAGCTGGAACGCCGACGTCCCGCCCCCTATCCCGAACGAGGCGCGTATCGCGGAAATGGCGAAAGCCAGGGGTCTTGACCCAGCCACCGGCAGACCGGCAACGCCATGAAGACGGAGCGTTTTTTCGGAACAGGATGCTTGGGCCTGTTGCCCAGACTTCTATTCGTTACTTGTGACCGGAGAAACAGACTGCCCGGCTTTTCCGAAGAAATTCCCGCCGGTCTCGAAATGAATGGATGCCTTTCTCCCGGCGACTTGCACCGGATCTTTCCGTGAAGGGATTGGCATGACGTATCGCCCGCGCGATCTTCGCGCCTGGCTCGACCATCTGGAAAACCTGCATCCTAGAGGACAGGCCGGGATTGAGCTGGGACTGGAACGGGCGCGGCGAGTGAGCGCCGTCCTGAGGCAGCGGGCATTCTGTCCGGTTTTCACGGTAGCGGGCACCAATGGCAAGGGTTCCACGGCGGCGTATTTGGAGGGGATCCTCGTCCGCGCTGGTTTCAGGGCGGGTTGCTATGGTTCGCCGCATCTTTTGCGCTACAACGAGCGGGTACGCGTGGGCGGCGTTCCGGTGGAAGACGCCGCCCTCTGCGCCGCCTTTGCCGAGGTGGAAGCGGCGCGTCAGGCGGCGGGAGATGTCCGGCTGACCTATTTTGAATTCGGCACGCTGGCGGCTTGGCAGGTGTTCGCGGCGGCAAGGTGCGAGGCGCTGGCGCTGGAAGTCGGCCTGGGCGGGCGGCTAGACGCGGTCAATCTCTATGACGCGGATGTCGCCATCGTCACCACTGTGGATATCGATCACCAGGACTGGCTGGGGACGGATCGGGAAGCCATCGGTTTCGAGAAAGCGGGCATTTTTCGCGCCGGACGCCCCGCCCTATGCGGCGACGCAAACCCGCCGCAAAGCCTTGCGCGCCACGCCGATGAACTCGCCGCGCCCTTGTTGCGCATGGGAGAGGATTTTGGCTTCGCCGTGTCCGCCCAGACGCCGCGCCTTTCCTGGCAATATTGGCGACGGGAAGACGGACGTGTGCGGCGGCGCAACCTCGCTTATCCGGGACTGCGCGGGCAAACGCAGCTTCATAACGCCACACTGGCCGTCGTCGCGCTGGAAACCCTTTCCGGCCGCCTGCCGGTATCCATGCAGGCGATACGCGAAGGACTGATACAGACGACCCTGCCCGGTCGGTTTCAGTTGTTGCCCGGAAAACCCGCCATCGTGCTGGACGTGGCGCACAATCCGCAGGCGATGCGCGCGTTGGCGGCGAATCTGGCGGAAATGGGCTTTTTTGCGCATACCTATGCCGTGTTGGGCATGTTGGCGGACAAAGACGCGGCAGGCAGCATTGCCGCCTTGCGCGGCAGGGTGACGCACTGGTTTCTGGCAAGCCTTTCCGGCGCGCGCGGCCTGACGGCGGAGGCATTGGCCGGGGCGGTGCGGCAGGGCGATCCCGGCGCGCCGTTCTCTTGCCACGCTTCCCCGGAAGCGGCCTTGGCGGCGGCGCAGGATCGAACGCGGGAACAGGCGGACGAAAATGATAGAATCGCCATCTTTGGATCGTTTCATACGGTTGCCGTGGCGCTGGAATTCCTGGCGACAACCCGGAGACGACCGTCAAATGGACAGGTGAAGGACAGGTGAAAAAATGCCACGCATGAACGATGCTGATGATAGCCAGTTGCAAATCAAGAAAAGGGCGCGCCGCCGCCTGGTGGGCGCGATAGCCTTCGCCGCCTTTGTCGCGCTGGCGCTGCCGTTCGTCATGCTCGACGAGCCGCAGATGCCGGAACAGGATGTGGAAATCCGCATACCCGATCCGAATACGGCGGAATCCTTGCCGCTGCTTCCTGCCGCGCCGCCTGCCATCCCGCCCGCGCCGTCCGAACCTGCCGCGCCGGAAACGGTTTCCGCGCCGCCCTCGTCTATGACCGGCAACGCCCCGCCCGCGCGGAATGCGCCGCCTGCCCAAGCTACGCCGCCTGCCGCCACGCCCGCGCCGAACCCGGCGGCGGAGGCGGAAGCGCGACGCGCGGCGGCCATCCTGTCGGGACAAATGTCCGGCGAGACGACGACGGTCGCCAGCGCCGCCGCCGATACGCCGCATGTAATCCAAATCGGCGCTTTTTCCGACGCCGCCAATGTGGAGAACCTGAAAAAGAAACTTGGGGAACTAAAAATCCCGGTCTATACCGAGGCGCTGGATTCGCCTCAGGGCGCGAAGACGCGGGTGCGCGCAGGACCGTTCAAAAATCGCGCGGCGGCGGACGCTGCCTTGGTCAGGATGCGGCGCATCGGCGTTGATGGCCGGATTGCGCCACAGCCATGAGCGACGATGACGGGCTTCGATTATGGGGTACTGGGCATCGTCGTCTGCTCCGTCCTCTTGGGATTCTGGCGTGGCGTGGTGGGCGAAATCATCGCGCTGGCCGCGTGGGCGCTGGCGTTTTTCGCCGCCCGCTTCCTCGGCGCGGAAGTTGGGCAGGGCTTGTTCCTCAACCTCATCGAGGAGGCCGGATTGCGTACCTTGGCAGGTTGCGCGGTAGTCTTTGTCGTCACGTTGGCGTTGATGGGCCTGGCGCGCATGGCGATCAGCCGCCTGATCCGCGCCCTGGGTCTGGGACTTGCCGACCGCTTTCTTGGATTCTTTTTCGGCTTGGCGCGCGCGGTGCTGATAGTGCTGGCGCTGGTAATCGCGGGCGGCATGACGGCCTTGCCGCAACAGACATGGTGGGCTGCGGCCAAACTTGCGCCGCCCCTGGAAATCGCTGCGCTCTCCCTGCGTCCCTGGTTGCCGGAAGCCATCGCTCAGCGCCTCCGCTTCGATCACGCGCCGCCGTTATTGTCCGCGCCGCCCGCAGCAACGCCCGCGCCCGAATCCGCGCCGAAGTCCGCGCCCGAATCCGCGCCCCAAAGCCCTTCCCGCGATCCCGCGCGGATTCTCGCCGGGGAAGAATGATTCAAACCTTCATCGACCTTTTCAGGAATTCATCATGTGCGGTGTTCTGGGCATAGTCGCCACTTCTCCGGTCAACCAGCTGCTCTATGACGGCTTGATGGTGCTCCAGCATCGGGGACAGGACGCGGCGGGCATCGCCACGGCGGAAAACAACACTTTTTATCTGCACAAGGGGCCGGGGCTGGTGCGCGATGTCTTTCGCACCCGCAACATGCGCGCCCTGCAGGGCAGTTGGGGCATTGGCCATTGCCGCTATCCGACCGCCGGTTCCGCCTGGAATTTTGCCGAGGCGCAACCCTTTTATGTGAATTCCCCGTTCGGAATCACGCTGGCGCACAACGGCAACCTGACCAACGCCGATACCCTGAAGCGCGCCATGTTCGCGCAGGATTTGCGGCATGTGAATACCAATTCCGATTCGGAAGTGCTGTTGAACGTGCTGGCGCATGAGTTGCAGGCGGCGGTCGAAGGACGGAATCAGGGGCATCGCCTGGACCTGGAAGCCATCTTTTTGGCGGTTTCCGGCGTGTATCGCCGTTGCCGGGGAGCTTACGCGGTGATTGCCATGATCGCAGGCTATGGCCTCTTGGCCTTTCGAGACCCTTGCGGCATCCGTCCGCTGGTGGTGGGAACGCGCGCCATTCCCGGCGGCGTGGAATATCTGGTGGCTTCCGAATCCGTGACCCTGGACGCGCTGGACTTCCAGTTCCTGCGCGACATCGCGCCGGGCGAAGCGGTGTTCATCGATCTGAACCGTCAGTTCAGCGCCCGCCAGTGCGCGGAAAATCCCCGTCTCGCGCCCTGCATTTTCGAATACGTTTATCTTGCCCGTCCCGATTCCATGATGGACGGCGTTTCCGTCTATGAAACCCGGCTGTCGATGGGCGAATTCCTGGCCGACAAGGTCCGACGGCAGATCCCGATCGCGGACATCGACGTGGTGATCCCCATTCCCGATTCCAGCCGTCCCGCCGCTATGCAACTGGCGCAGAAGCTGGCGCTTTCCTACCGCGAGGGATTTGTCAAGAACCGCTATGTGGGGCGTACCTTCATCATGCCAGGGCAGTCGATGCGCAAGAAATCCGTGCGCCAGAAGCTGAATACCATCGGCCAGGAATTCAGGGGAAAACGGGTGCTCCTGGTGGATGATTCCATCGTGCGCGGCACGACCAGCCGGGAGATTGTCGAAATGGCGCGCGCAGCGGGGGCGCTCAGGGTCTATTTCGCTTCCGCCGCGCCACCGGTTCGGTTCCCGAATGTCTATGGGATCGACATGCCGACGCGCGGCGAACTCATCGCCACAGGCAAGAGCGACGCCGAGATCGCCCTCGAAATTGGCGCGGACGCGCTGGTCTACCAGGATCTGGAAGCACTGGAAGACTCGATTCGCGTGCTGAATCCCCGGCTCACGGAGTTCGACAGTTCCTGTTTCAATGGCCGCTACATTACGGGCGACGTGACGCCGGAATACCTGAACGGGGTGGAAGCCCGGCGCAACGGCATCGCCCGCGCGGAAGAAGACGGCGAAAATTCCCGCCAGATGGTGCTGGGTCTCGCTTCCGATGAAGAAGGACAGGATTGATGTTGCACGCGCCCATCGTTCCACGCCTGCCGGATGATCTTGAAGCCGAGACGCTGGCCGTGCGCGCCGGGCAGGCGCGCAGTCTCTTTGGCGAACACGCCGAAGCGATGTATCTCACCTCCAGCTTCGTTTTCGAGAGCGCGGCGCAGGCGGCGGCGCGGTTTGCCGATACCGAGGACGGCAATGTCTATGCCCGTTTTTCCAACCCGACCACGCGCATGTTCGAGGCGCGCCTGGCGGCGCTGGAAGGCGCGGAAGACTGCATCGCCACGGCAAGCGGCATGTCTGCGATCCTGGCTCTATGCCTGGCGTGCCTGAAGGCGGGCGATCACGTGGTCGCTTCCAACGGACTCTTTGGCGCGACCACGCAGCTCTTCAACAACGTGCTCTCGCGCTGCGGCATGGCGACGACCACGGTGGAAGCGACGGATCTTTCCGCGTGGAACGCCGCCATCCGACCGGAAACGCGCCTCTTCTTCCTGGAAACGCCGACCAACCCGCTCACCGCCATTGTCGATATTGCGGCGCTCTCGAAGTTGGCGCGCGAACGGGGCATCCTCCTGGCGGTGGATAACAGTTTTTGCACGCCCGTCCTGCAAAAGCCGCTGCGGCTGGGCGCGGACGCGAGCGTCTATTCCGCCACCAAATACCTGGACGGACAGGGCAGGGTGCTGGGCGGCGCGGTTTGCGGTTTTAAAAGCCTGACTGATGAAGTCTTCCGCTTTCTGCGCACGGCAGGGCCGACGCTTTCCGCCTTCAACGCCTGGGTGCTCGTGAAGGGACTGGAAACCCTGAAGCTGCGCATCGAGGCGCAGTCCGCCAACGCGCAGACGCTGGCGCAATGGCTGGAAGCGCACGAAAAAGTGGCGCGGGTGTATTACCCCGGCCTTGCCTCGCATCCGCAACACGCGCTGGCGCGGCAACAACAGACGATGGGCGGCGGCATCGTCAGTTTTGAGGTGAAGGGCGGCAGAAAGGAAGCCTGGCAGGTGATCGACGCCTGCCGCCTGATTTCGATTACCGCCAATCTGGGCGACGTGAAAACCACGATCACCCATCCGGCCAGTACTACCCACGGACGCCTAACCCCGGAATCCCGCGCCGCCGCCGGCATCTCCGAATCCCTCCTGCGCCTCTCCATCGGACTGGAAGCCCCAAGGGACATCGCCCAGGATCTGGCGCGCGGGATCGGATGACAGGCATTGACCCACGAATCCGGATTGTCCTTGTAAGCCGCGCTGCTTCGCCCTCGCTTTTGACGAGGTGGAGGACGCTCTGTTTCCTGATCTGTCCTCATTCCTCGGTCCTCAATTGGCGTTTCAACGTGTAGAGCGTCTCCAGCGCCTCCCGTGGGCTTAGGCTGTCCGGGTCCAGCGCGGAGAGCGTCTCCAGCGCCGGGTGTGGTTCGGGCTGGGGCGTGTTGGGGACGGTGCGCGGAAAAGTGGAAAAGAGGTCGGGCTGCAGGGGGTTGTCGGCGGCTTTTTCTTCGAGGGCGCGCAATTCCTTTTTGGCGGCGCGCACCACGGCGGCGGGCATTCCGGCCAGGGCGGCGACCTGGATGCCATAGCTCTGGTTGGCCGGGCCTTCTTCCAGCGCGTGCAGAAAGACGATGTGCTCGCCATGTTCCACGGCGTCCAGATGCACATTGACAAGCGCCGGATAGTCTTTTGCCAGTCGCGTCAATTCAAAGTAATGAGTGGCGAAAAGCGTGAAACACCGGTTCTTTTCCAGCAAGGCGCGGCAAATGGCGATGGCTAGGGCGAGACCGTCGAATGTGGAGGTGCCGCGTCCGATTTCATCCATCAACACCAGGCTTTCGGGCGTCGCCTGATGCAGGATGGCGGCGGCTTCGGTCATCTCCACCATGAACGTGGAGCGCCCGGAAGCCAGATCGTCGGAAGCGCCAATCCGGGTGAAAATGCGATCCAGCTGCCCCAATACCGCCTTTTGCGCGGGGACGAAACTGCCGATGTGCGCGAGGAGCGCAATCAGCGCGGTCTGGCGCATGTAGGTGGATTTTCCGCCCATGTTGGGGCCGGTGATGACGAGCAAGCGTCGCGCCTCCGAAAGTTCTAGGTCGTTGGCGATGAAGGTCTCGCCGCCCAGCATCATTTCGCTTTCCACGACGGGATGCCGTCCGCCCGTGATGAGAAGGCCGGGAACCGCGGAAAATTCGGGACGCCGCCAGTCCCGCCGCTCCGCCGTCTCCGCGAATGAAGCCAGCATGTCGATCTGGGCAATGGCGCGGGCAATGCGCTGCAAGGCGGCGACATGTTCCTGCAAGCCGGAAAGCACCTCCTCGAACAGCGCCTTCTCACGCGCCAAGGCGCGTTCCTGCGCGGAGAGCGCCTTGTCCTCGAAAGCTTTCAGTTCCGGCGTGATGTAGCGTTCGACATTTTTCAGGGTTTGCCGGCGGCGGTAATCGTCCGGAACCTTGTCAACATGCATGTGCGTGATTTCGATATAAAAACCATGGACCTTGTTGAATTCGACTTTCAGGTTGGCGATCCCGGTGCGTTCCCGTTCGCGCGCCTCCATCTGCATGAGAAACGCGCCACAGTTCGCATGGATGGCGCGCAGTTCGTCGAGTTCGGCATCGAACCCCGGCGCGATGACGCCGCCATCACGCAGGAGCGCGGCGGGATCTTCGGCGATGGCGGCAAAAAGCAGCGTCTGCGCCGCAACCGGTGCCGCGAGGTCGGCGGCGATCTGCGCCAGCAGGCGGTTTTCCAGCGGCGGCGGACAGGTTCCACTTGTCGCAAAAACCAGTTGCGCCGCCAGTTCCGGCAAGCCCGAAAGCGAATCGCGCAGGGCGGAAAGATCGCGCGGGCGGGCGTTTCGCAAGGCGATGCGCCCACTGATGCGTTCGATGTCCGCCTGATTCTTCAGGTATTGGCGCAACGCCCCGACCCGTCGGTTTTCCAGCAATTCGGCAACCGCTTCCTGCCGGGCGGCGGGAACGCGAGTGTCGCGCAGCGGATGGTGCAGGTTGTGGCGCAGGCAACGCGCGCCCATGCTGGTGACGCAGCAGTCGATGAGGGAAAAAAGCGTCGGACTGGCCTCGCCGCGCAGGGTTTCCGTGAGTTCGAGATTGCGCCGTGTCGCCGTGTCCAGTCCCAGATAGACGCTTTCTTCCTCGACGCGCAACTCCCGCACGTGCGGCAGGGCGGAAGACTGCGTGGCCTGGGCATATTGCAAGAGCGCCCCGGCGGCGGCGACGGCGAGTTCCGTCTCTTCCGCGCCAAAGGCGGCGAGCGATTGTACCCGGAAATGCGCGTGCAATAAACGCCGCGCCGTATCAGCGGCGAAATGCCATTCTGGACGCCGGGTCTCCGCCATCCGGATAGCGGGCAGGGCAATCTCCAGCGATTCCGGCAAGAGGATTTCCGCCGGACGGATCCGTTCCAACATGGCGGGCAAATGCGCGGCAGCGATTTCCGCGAGCGTGAAATCGCCATTTGCCAGGTTGAGCCAGGCCAGACCCAGGCGTTGCCGCTGCCGCGTCAGGGACATGAGCAGGGCGTCCCTGCGCTCTTCCAGTAGATTGGCGTCGGTGAGCGTGCCCGGCGTGATGATGCGCGAAACTTCCCGCTGCATCGGCCCCTTGCCGGTCGGATCGCCCACCTGCTCGCAAATCACCACCGATTCGCCCAGCTTGATGAGGCGGGCGAGATAGGTTTCCAGCGCGTGATAGGGAATGCCCGCCATCCGAATCGGCTCTCCCGCCGACTGCCCGCGCGTGGTCAGCGTAATGTCCAGCAAACGCGCGGCCTTTTCCGCGTCCCCATAAAAAAGCTCATAAAAGTCGCCCATGCGATACAACAACAGGCTTTTCGGATGTTGCTGCTTCAACCGCAGGTACTGCTGCATCATCGGCGTATGCTGGGAAAACGTGTCGGCGCTGGCAATCTTATACATGATGGGACTCGCTCTTCACGATGGATTTTTCTATCTTAACGGTACAAGCGGTTAACTGCACACCTGGGGAATGGAACGGGAGATCAAAAATGTCGATTGTCGGGTGTGTACTACCAGGGGACAGATATCAGGAAACAGGAGACAGAGGAAGCTACCGGCGCTTTGCGCCGTGGGTTGGGAATCTGGATTGCTTCGTCGCTTCGCTCCTCGTAATGACGAATCCGAGTCGCGCCGCGCTCGCAACAACGCGCCTCCTCGTCAAAAGCGGGCGCGGCGCGGCAATCCAGTTTGCCTTTATTTGGTAACTCCGGCCTTTCCTATGGCGCGTCCGCCGTTTTTGCGCACACTCCGGAATGGGTGCCCAGGCAGAGATGGGCGCTCATTCGGCCGCTTCTCGTCGCGCTTTCCAGTGTGGCGGGATAATCGGGAAGGGTGTGATCGCCCGCGATGAAAAGTCCCGGCCATGGAAGGGTTTGCGGGCAGCGGGGAAGACCGGGACGGCAGGAAAAGGTGGCGCGTTTCTCACGGATGACCTGGTAAGGCGGTAGCGCAAGCGACCGGGAAACTTCCGCGCAGATGTCGGCATGGATCGCCGCCGCCAGGGTTTCATCCGGCAAGTCCTCCCATGCGCCATGACCGGAAAGCGCCGCCGCCAGGAGGCCGCCGCCGCGATCCACCAGCCAGCCGCCATGCGCGCCATCCAGTAGCCGCAAAGGATAGGGGAGCGCAATGTCTTTTGGATAATCGCAATAAAGCGTGGCGATGGGTTCGGCGTCTTCTGGCGGCGAGGGAAAGGCGGCGCGCGGCAATTCCGCCAGCAGGGGCGGCAAATGCCAAGGCGCGACGGTGAGGATGATCCGATCGAAGGTTTCCGCGCCGCGCCCGCTTACAAGCTGCCAGCGATCGCCTTCCGGACGCAGGGCATGGATACGCTCTCGCAAACGAATGACGACGCCGCGCGCGTCGAGCCATTTTTGCGCGGGATCCGGCAAAAGTCCGGAAAGCGCGCCGCGCGGCAACAGCAGATCGGTTGCGCCGGAAGCGGAATTGCCGAAGCTTTCCCGCAACACGCACCCGAATACGTGCGCCGAAGCGTATCGGGCGGGTGTATTCAGGGCGGCGAGACAGAGCGGTTCCCAAAGATGACGGCTCAGGACGCCGTTTTGTCCAGCCTTGTGGAGCCATTGCGCGACGCTGACATCGGCCTCCGGCGGCACGACGAACCGCCGCGATTTCATCCAACGGGCGGTATCCCATTTTTCACGCAGGCCGATCTTGCGCGCGCCAAAGAGTCCCCAAAAGAGATTGAACGGATGCGGCAGACGCGGCAAGGCCAGGCGAAAGCCGCTGGCATCTTGAATCCGCAAGGGCAGACGCCTCAAATGCGCTTCCGGCGCGACGCCAATTTCTTGCATCAGCCCCAGGGTTTCACGATACGCGCCAAGCAGGATGTGTTGGCCATTGTCCAGCGCAATGCCGTGTGTGTTCGTCCGTCCGATGCTTCGCGCCCGTCCGCCTAGCGTCCGCCCCGCCTCGAAGAGCGTGAGTTTCACTTTTCCGGCAAGGGTAATGGCGGCGGCAATGCCCGCCCAGCCGCCGCCCACAATGGCAATGTTCATGTCATTTTTGCTCAGGCGGACGGTAACGCTGCGCCAGCGCTTCGGCGGATTGATACACCGTCATGGCGTAAAAGCTGGATCGGTTGTAGCGGGTGATGACATAGAAATTTTCATAGCCCAGCCAGTATTCGGTGGGCGCCTCCGGCGTGACGAGATCGACGAAGGTGGCGGGCGCGTCGGGCATTTCGGAGGCGATCCCGCGCCTGGGGCGGAGTCCCGCCTCACGCAAGACGGCAAGGCCGAGGGTGGGACGTATGCCGAGGTCTATCCAGTCCTGCAGATGCCGGGGCGCGACTTGGGCGACATCGACGGGCAGGGCAACCGGCGCTTTTTCCCGCCACCCATGCTGGGCGAGGAAATGGGCGACGCTGCCGATGGCGTCCGCCGCGCTGCCCGCCAGATCGATGAGGTTATCCTGATCGAAATCCACGGCATAGCGGCGCAGGCTGCCCGGCATGAATTGCGGGAGTCCCAATGCGCCCGCGTAGGAACCGGTATAGCTTTCCGGATCGCGTCCCTGTTCGCGGGCAAGCAAGAGAAGCTGTTCGAGTTCCTGCCGGAAGAATTCGGCGCGGCGCGGATCATGAAAGGCCAGCGTGGCGAGTGTCGAAAAGGTGTTAAAACTTCCGGTGTTGCGGCCATAAAGGGTTTCTATGCCGATGATGGCGACGATGATTTCTTCCGGCACGCCATAGAGGAAGCTGGCGCGCGAGAGCGTGGCTGCGTTTTCCCGCCAGAAGACCAGGCCGTCTTCAAGACGTTGTTCTTCAAGAAAACGGCTGCGATAACGCGTCCAGGAACGCTGCGTGGGCGAAGCGGGCGGCGCGACAAGCTCCAACACGCGGGCATCCGGCGTCAGGCGGGCAAAACGTTTCTGGAGTTCCTGCGCGTCAAACCCATGCAGGCGCTCCATCCGTTCAACGAAAAGCGCCGCTTCAGGATGTCCGGAAATCGCCTGGGTATGGACAAACGGCGCGAAGAGGACGAGCGAAAGGAAGAAAAAAAAGCGGGCAGGCATAGGACTGGACATGAGATTGCGCGTAAGCCTTGAAGAAAACGCCAAAAATATCACACGGAATGGCAGGGGGCAGAAGACAGAAGAAGTTACCGGCGCTTTGCGCCGCGGGTTACGCTTCGGGATTGCTTCGTCGCTTCGCTCCTGAGAATGGCGAGGTTGGGTGCGTTTCAGGTCGCGCCGCGCTTCATAACAATGCTCCATACTCGTCAAAAGCGAGGGCGAAGCCCGCGACAATCCGGACAGGCGTTCCGTTGGCTCCAACCTTCCAGAAAACGCTCCCCTCTCGTCATTCTCCGGAACGAAACAACCAGTCGGCCTCTATTCGGTAGTTTCGGCGTTTCAGGAGACGGGAGACAGAAAAAATCCTGCTGCCTGCCAAGGCGCTAAAAAAAGTCCCGCCGAAGTTGGGCTTGCGGCGGGGACAAAAGGAGAGAGAGGAAAAACGGGGGAGTTATTTAACGTAAATCTGGTCGAAGATGCCGCCGTCGGAGAAGTGGGTTTTTTGCGCGCTGGCCCAGCCGCCGAAATCCTTGTCGATGGTGAAGAGTTTGACCTTGGCGAACTGATGGGCGTATTTGGCCAGCACTTTTTGATCGCTGGGGCGGTAGAAGTTGCGGGCGGCGATTTCCTGTCCGATGGGGGAGTAGAGGTAGTTCAGGTATTCGTTTGCCAGCGCGCGAGTGCCGTGTTTGTCGACCACCTTGTCCACCACGGCCACGGGCGGTTCGGCTAGGATGGAGACGGAGGGCGTGACGATGTCGAACTTGTTCGGCCCCAGCTCCTTCACGGAAAGGTAGGCTTCGTTTTCCCAAGCGATCAGCACGTCGCCAATGCCGCGTTCCACGAAAGTGATGGTGGAGCCACGCGCGCCGTTATCGAGCACTTTCACGTTGGCAAAGAGTTTTTTCACGAATTCCCGCGCCGTGGCGTCGGAGCCGCCGGGCAGTTGCCGGGCGTAACCCCAGGCGGCCAGGTAATTCCAACGCGCGCCGCCGGAAGTCTTGGGATTCGGCGTGACGATCTCGATGCCTGGCCGGACCAGATCGCCCCAGTCCCTGATGTTCTTGGGATTGCCTTTCCTGACCAAGAGCACGATGGTGGAGGTGTAGGGCGAGGCGTTCAGCGGCAGTTTTTTCTGCCAATCCTTGGAAAGGAGGCCAGTCGCGGCAACTTCGTCGATGTCGTAGGCCAACGCCAAGGTCAGTACATCGGCTTCCAGGCCGTCGATGACCGCGCGTCCCTGTTTACCGGAGCCGCCATGCGAGACTTTCAGGTTCAGCTTGTCACCGCTTTTCTGTTCCCAGTGTTTCTGGAAGGAGGCGTTGAATTCCTTGTACAGTTCGCGGGTCGGATCGTAAGAGACGTTCAGCAGGGTCAGTTCGGCGGCAAGGGCGCTGCCCGCCAACAGGGAGACGGCGCCCGGAAGGATGTGGCGAAAGAAGGAGAGGGACATGTTGTTTCCTTTCATGAAGTGTTGAGATGGAAGGCATGTTACGAACTTCACGCAAAAAGGGAACGATCTTCTGGTTATGCCTATATAAACAAAAACTTTATTTGTATTTGTCATGAAAAATCCTGGCTCAATCCCTGACCGGATGCGATTCAAATAGCCGATAACTTTTCCGTCTTCTGTCCTCTGTTTTCCGCCCCCTGATCTTTGGCGCGTAGCAGACAGTAGATCAGGGCGCGGTTTTCCGTGTTCAGATCCGCGTCCGTGTCGTTGGGCGCGAAGCGGCGTTTGAAGGCGGTGATGGCAGCGGCGGGGTGGCGGGTGTCGTAGCCCAGCGCGGCGAGGCCGAAGTGCGCGTCGAAGCCTTCCGGCGGAGATGGCCAGGGCGGGTCGCACCAGAGGCCGAAACCGGCCTGGGCCAACTGTCGCCAGGGAAACAGGACGCCGGGATCGCTTTTTCTTTCCGGCGCGATGTCGGCGTGCGCAAGCACGTTGGCGCGGGGAATGGCGTGACGGTGCCGGATGTCCTCCAGAAGGGCGATGAGGGCGTCGATCTGGACGGACGGAAAAGGCTCGTTGCCCGTGTTGTCCAGTTCTATGCCGATGGAAGCGGAATTCATGTCCGTCTGCCCGCCCCACGTGGACGCGCCCGCGTGCCAGGCGCGCTGGCTTTCATCCACTAGTTGCAACACCTGGCCGTCGCGGCCAACTAGGTAATGACTGCTGACGCCGGAAAAGGGATGGGTCAACACGCCCAGCGCGCGTTCCAGAGTGTCGCTGCTGGTGTGGTGCAAAATCACGTAATTGGCGCGGCGCGGCTCGAAATTGGGCGAAGGCCGCCATATGGCGGCGGCGCTGCCCAGGCGCGGTTCCATCGTAATGCAGGCAGCCTGGAAAAGACAGCCCAAAAGGACGAACACCCACCCGCGCCTACGCCAGCCGCCGCCGGATACCCAAGACTTGAGAAGAGACAACCCGCGCATGAAGACGCCTCCATAAAAAGCGGATTCTAATGGTAAAGCGCGGACGGAAGACAGAGGACAGAGCGTACAACCAAAAGCGTCCCTTGAACCTTCATGGCATGTGTCATGGCACGTGACTTGCTGGGAGAACTGGTCAATGTATTTTACAGGAGGTTGCCATGAAAACGAAGGGAAAAGTGTCAGGGAAGGCGCTGTGGGCGCGTCTGGAGATATATGATCGCACGAAACCAAACACTTGCTCCCTACAAACCCAACAGCGAATATTGACCATGTTTTTAGAGGGCTATATACTTATCGCCTTCTATCTGGCCGCGCCCAGGGGTTTCCATTCATAGAGGATACATCACATGACACAGACAACACATGACATTTGCTTCAGGAAATGCCGTACAGGGAAAATGATTGTGATCGGTATGGCGCTCATCGGGCTCGCGGGTTGCAGGACGCTGGAAGATGCCATGAACCAGACCATTGGCGCATTGCCATCGGGAGGCGGCGCCCAGCCTTCGCTGCCATTGCCAAGCGCCTCGCCCAGCGCGGAAAATTGCGGCGACGCCAAGAAATTCATGGCGAAATACAAGGCGGCGGCCAAGGAAAACGAACGAGCGGCAAAGAATAAATACGATATGAACTGGTGCCGTTTTTCCGGCACGATCACCACTATTGCCTCTTATCGGTATGAAATCCATTCCTATCCTGCCGTTACGCTCGATAAAAATCTCAGTTGCGTCACAGCCCATCCCGACCATCTGAGGAGCAACTTCAAAACTCCCAATCCCTCCGAGGTGGAACGCTCGGAAAAGATGCTGGACAGCCTGCGCAGCGGTCAGAAAATCACGGTCGTCGGGCAAGTCGACTTGCAGGTGTACAGGTCCAATAGCGCCTACACGACGCTTCGGCTACCCGTGACGAACTGCCGGATTACGGAAGTGGACGGAAAGCCGGTGCGATGATGGGTTGTGAGCCATGCAATGCCAGAATTGCAATGTGCGTATGGGCGAAGGAGATCGATTCTGCAAGGCTTGCGGAACCCCGCGTGGCGGGAAGCTGGCTTGCCCGCGTCCAAAAGCGGTCTGCCGACGCAGTCCTTTCCAGAAAATGATTCCAACACATGCCCTATTTCATGGATCACGCGGAATTCATCCAGTGTACCGGGGATTTGACCCTGGAGAGCATGTTGTCTTAGACAGTGTCGTCACGAGACTAAATTTGTGGTATTCTTTTCGGGTCCTATATTCCGAGAGGTTGCCCCATGTCTTCAACGCCTGCTCACCGTCGGCACGATATTTCTGATCATGTCT
>JAIRMN010000231.1 GCA_031258715.1 Zoogloeaceae bacterium | reverse complement strand
TGACGCTCGAAAGCGCGGAAACCGTGCTCGCCCCGGCGCGGGTACATGGACAATGGATCGCCGCCGCATCGAGCACGGGGCAGATGCTGGTCTTTCCGCAGGCCGAGATGAAAGTCCAGGCCGGCGGGCGCGGCGTGATCCTCATGGCGCTCGACGACGATGAGCGTCTCGCCGCCGTTGCCGTCCCCGCCGACGATGCGCCGCTCGTCATCGAGGGCATCGGGCGCGGCAACAAACCCGCGACCATTACCCTGAGTCCCGGAAAGCGCGAAGAACTACGCCATCGCCGCGCCCGTCGCGGCGTGCAACTTGCCCCGAAGATCAGGCCGGAAAGGATGGGGTGAGGGATTTTGCCCCGGCATTCGAGCCGAGATCCGGATAAAGGAAACATACGCCCAAAAAGAGCTTCCCCGCGGCAAGGCGGGGAAGCTCTTTTTGGATCGGGGGAATCACAAGCACTCAAAAGACTTCATGGCGGCCTTCTGCGTGCTGTGGTGACGCCCCCAAATCCCTTGTCGCTACAAACGTCCAGTCTTGGAGCCAACAAGGTGCGCAGACTTATCGCCGCACCGCCCTATTTTATAGTGCGCACATCTACCGGGGCGGGAGCGGGAGTCGCCCGTGTGACTCTCCTGGATGCCTTACCCGTCGGCGTCGGCGGCTGCGGCGACGCCGGCGCCGGGTCAAGGTACTCGTGGAGCTTGGCATTGAAAGGAATATCAAAGCGCCCGTAAATACTGAAGGAGGTGGACCCACATGACCCAGAGCCTCCATGCAGCGTACCTATCAGTTTCTTGCTGCCCTTGTCGAACAGGCCGGAACCGCTGCTGCCGGATTCAGTCGTGCCTTCGGTCCACGTCACCCTGATGTGGTCAGCCTCCGCCGCGGAGGCAACCAACGTACTGTTGACATCGCCGTCCACACTGCTGCCCCATACTTTTTCCCATTTAAATATCGAACCGAGAGAGAGCTTTTGTAAAGCTCCGTTCGGGGCATGGACACCGCCTACTGCCGCACCCAGGCTTGGCAGACCAGCTTGCCAACCCGCATATGCCACCCCGACCGGTGGCGTTTCATTCAATTTCAGGAGAGTGGTATCGGTACCCGTGGAAGTGTAGATCAGGGTGGCGCCGCCATAGAGACGCCGTTCAGCGGTGGTGAGGCTTGATCCATTGCAAGAAGCAGAGCGCCATAACCAACGGGTCTCCAGATCGGCCGCCTGGCTCGTCTGCGAGATGCAATGGTTCGCCGTCAGGAAATACGGGGCTGGCGTCCCCGCACTACCGTTGGAACTCAGCAATGTTCCTGTACACACATAGGTTCCAGCTCCGGAGTTGAACACCATGAAAGCCGTTGCCCGGCTCACCTGCTCCCATTCCGGTGAGCAAACCACGTCTTTGTGGCAGCCAAGTTTAGGCGTAGCCACCTCAGGGTGGAGGGCATGTTTGCTGAATTCTCCCCATCCCGTGCGCGAGGACGCATAAAGATGGGAGATGTCCGGCACCGCGATTCCGACCGTCTTCGCCGACACGCCGGGCGGCAGGACGATATCGAGCACCGCTTCCTCCGCCTCGATCACGGGCGTGCGCCAGAGGGCGGCATCTTCATCGTCATCACCGGCGGCAACGCGGCTTGCGATCCGATCCAGAATTTCGCGCCCGCTGAACTGGATCGCGGTGTCGTCGTCCGGCGCATGGACTTGGAGCAAGGCTTCGGCGGGCAGCTTGTAGATGCGCACGCCCAGCCTGATTCCTTCCGCGCCGGGCGAAGCAACCGATACCCTCGCCATCTGGCCGCCATCGGCCTGCGTTTGCCAGACCAGCGATTCGAGGGTTGCCGCCTGGCTGTTCAATTTCTGCACGTCGCGGCTGAACCCAATCTGCCTGGCTCCCCAGAATCCGGCATTTTCTTCGCCCACCTGCGCCTGTATCTGCGCGGCGTCGACCGGATCGAGCACAATGCGTCTGCCAAGGGAAGCCCCGGAAGCCCCGCCGGCGCGCACGGGCACAACCCTCGGTAACTGGGCATCCGCCTTGAGTTCCTGCGCCCATGGCGCGTTCAACGTATCTACTGTCTCGGCGCTCCGGACTTCTCCTGCGGCAAAAGCCAGGGACGTGCTTCCGGCGCAAACCAGCGCGACAAAGCCCCTCAATGTTCCAGCAAGAAAACGATATTTCATATGCCATACTCCTTTTGCAGGTTTGTGGAAAATCCGCGCCGCGTCCGTGACAAATTCACGGACACAGGACAAATCGCGCAAGAGCTTATCATGAGAAAAACACCCATTGCAACTGGGAATTTGCCACCGTCAAACCCAACCAGGATGGCTCGGGCTTCTTCATGATACAGCGGCATTGGGCCGCGCCGCAGCTCACCATCGCCTTGAAAACACGGGCGAAACATTTGCGCTGGCTTTCATGGCCAACTTGCACGTCGGGGACGTTCCGGAGCACGCGCCCCGCCAGCCGGCAAAACGATAACCGGACATTGCCGGAAAAGCCGTCAAGATCACCTGGGTGCCCGGCGCATACTGCTCCGTGCAATCGACACCGCGGAAGCCGCAATTTATTCCCTGCCCCACCACGGCGCCAACGCTGCTGCGCTGCACGGAAAGCACCGCCCCGGCGACCTTCGTCGCGCCCTGGAATGTCGCGGCGACGCTTCGATCCGCGTCCATGGCGACCGTGCATGTCCGGGACGTCCCGGAACATGCGCCGCGCCAGCCAGCGAAGACCTGACCGGACGCCGGCGCGGCGGTCAGCGTCACCCTGGCCCCGGACGCATATTGCCCCGTGCAATCGGAACCGCAATTTATCCCCGATCCTGTGACCGTTCCGTTGCCGCTGCGCTGCACGGACAGGCTGAACCTGGCTGCGGGAGCGGCGACGACGGGCGCGGCTGCGGGAGCGGGCGTGGCGACGGAAACAGGATCGAGGTATTCATGAAGTTTGGCGCTGAAAGCACGCTCGAAACGCCCATAGACCCCGAAACCGCCGCGGCAACTGGACGCATCGGGGCCTCCGGTCAGCACGCCGATGAGCCTTTTGCTGTCCTTCTCGAACAAACCGGAACCGCTGCTGCCGCCTTCGGTCGCGCCCTCGCGCCAGGTAATCTTGAGATGGCTGGCTGCCTGGGAAGTACTGCGCGAGAGGTCGAAATTACCGTCACTTGTCATATCGACGATATTCACCCAGTCGGATACGGAACCGAGCGCGAGCTTTTGCCGATCGCCGCCGGGGTGATGAACACCGCCTGTCGCCGCGCCAATGACCGGCGTGCTGGCTTGCCAGCCAGCGTATGCCACGCCAGCCGGCGGCTGCTCTTTCAGCTTCAGGAAAGCAATGTCCGTAACCGCGGAAGCGTAAAGCAAGGTGGCACCGCCTTGCAGGCGTTGAACCTGCGCGGACTGCGACCCATTGCATGCGGCGGAGCGGTAAAACCAGCGCGTCTCCAGCGTATCCGCCGCCGTCTGGCTCGAAATGCAGTGATTCGCCGTCAGGAAATAAGGAATCCGCGTCGCGGCACTGCCCTTGGCATTCAGGAGCGTACCCGTGCAGATGTAGGTATTGCCCTTTTCGGTGTATAGCATCAGCGCCGTCGCCTTGCTCGCCGGATCCCACTCCGA
>JAIRMN010000228.1 GCA_031258715.1 Zoogloeaceae bacterium | reverse complement strand
CCAGCGCCATGGCCAGCGCCGTGGCCAACAGCCACAAAGCCCATTTCGTCCTTTTCGTCACGCCGGCATCTCCCCTGGATCGAAGCAAGAACCCGTATCGCCAGCTTGAGCGGGCGGCGCGCCGCTATCGAACAGGTAGCGGGAAACCACCTAGTTGATGGTGGGCATGGTTGAATCGGACACGAACAACTCTCTACTTTCTTTCCAGTGGCGCTTCGGATAGAGACTTCGTCAGGAGCGGAGACGATAATACGGGAAAACAAAAAATTCAAGCGTCAACCACTTTTCCGTAACGCCGCCTTACGCCACGCCGTGTTCACCGTCCGCCGCGCTCCCATGTCCATGCCCTCCCCGCCATCCCGCGCGGGCAGGGCAGTAGTGGAAGCCGCCGCCGTCTATGTTCCTGCCGGACGATGATGTCTACACGCCTGAACCGTCACGGTCGCGATTCAAACCGATGTGGAGTAATCCACGTGGAGTTGAGCTGGTATCGGGAAAATCAGCAGGTCGAGGATGACCAGGCGCCTGTTCGCGTCTGTTTTGATCGGATCGCCATCCCGCTTATGGCAAAATCCCCGCTGGCTCGCGGGGGAAGCCGGGCGATTCCCGGCGATCCGAAAACCTGGCAAAACCGCTTCACAAACGAACAGGACGATTGACCCATGATTCTGGTTACTGGCGGCGCGGGATTCATCGGCGCGAATTTCATTCTCGACTGGCTCGCGGTTTGTGATGAGCCGGTGGTCAACCTGGATAAGCTCACCTATGCGGGCAACCTTGAAAACCTGGCCGCGCTTGCCCATGACAATCGGCATATCCTTGTCGAAGGCGACATCGTCGACCGCGCGCTCGTCGACGCGCTCCTTGCCCGCCACCGCCCCAGAGCGCTGGTGCATTTCGCGGCGGAAAGCCATGTCGACCGTTCCATCCACGGCCCCGGCGCGTTCATTCGCACCAATGTCGAAGGCGTGTTCACGCTCCTGGAAGCGGCGCGCGCCCATTGGTCGGCCTTGCCGCGGACGGAAAAAGCCGCTTTCCGTTTTCATCACGTGAGCACGGACGAAGTCTATGGCAGCCTCGCGCCGGAAGCCGCGCCCTTTGCGGAGACGCATCCCTACGCGCCCAACAGTCCCTATTCCGCCAGCAAGGCGGCCTCCGATCACCTGGCGCGCGCCTGGTTCCATACCTATGGCTTGCCGGTGACGATCAGCAATTGCTCCAACAACTACGGCCCCTTCCACTTTCCGGAAAAGCTGATTCCGCTCGTCATCCTGAACGCGCTTGCGGGCAAGCCGCTTCCGGTTTATGGCGATGGACTGCAAGTGCGCGACTGGCTCTACGTCAGCGATCATTGCGCCGCCATCCGCCGCATCCTGGCGGCGGGAGCGCCTGGAGAAACCTACAACGTGGGCGGCGGCAACGAAATGCCCAATCTCGCGCTGGTCAGGACGATCTGCGCCCTTCTCGATACCCTGAAGCCTCGCGCCGACGGCCAGCCCTACGCGCGCCAGATTACCCACGTCGCCGACCGTCCCGGACATGACCGCCGCTACGCGATCGACGCGCGCAAAATCGAACGGGAACTGGGCTGGAAGCCACGGGAAACCTTTTCGAGCGGCATCGAAAAAACCGTGCGCTGGTATCTGGAACACGAGGCGTGGGTTGCGCATGTGCAAAGCGGCGCGTACCGCGAATGGATGACGCGGCACTATGGCGACGCCCATGACTGAATGCCCCATCCTGCTGCTGGGCGGCAAGGGTCAGTTGGGATGCGCGTTGCGGCGCGCGCTCGCGCCGTTGGGGACGCTCCTTGCCCTGGATCGCCAGTCGCTCGATCTCACCGATTCCGGGGCGCTGCGCCGCCGGATTGCCGAATGCCGTCCTAGAATCATCGTCAATGCCGCCGCCTATACCGCGGTCGACAAGGCCGAAACGGAAGTGGAGGCCGCCCGCGCCGTCAATGCCGTCGCGCCCGGCGTATTGGGCGAGGCCGCCGCCGCCATCGGCGCGCTGGTGGTCCATTATTCGACCGACTACGTGTTCGACGGCGCGGCAAGGGGCGCGTACCGGGAAGAAGACGCGCCGAACCCCCTCAACGTCTATGGCGAGACCAAGCTGGCGGGCGAGCGGGCGCTGGAAGCCAGCGGCGCGCGACACCTGATCTTCCGTACTTCCTGGGTACTCGGCGCGGAAGGCGGCAATTTTGCCAGGACCATCCTGCGGCTGGCGGCGGAGCGGGAAACCCTGGATGTCGTCGATGACCAGGTGGGCGCGCCCACGTCTGCCGACCTGATCGCAGGGACGACGGCGCGCGTCTTGCGGCGCTACCGGCAGGAAGCGGAGGATTTTCCCTTTGGCCGCTATCACCTGACGGCGGCGGGCGCGACCAGTTGGCATGCCTACGCCGCCTTCATTCTCTCCGAAGCGCAAGAGGCGGGGCGCGCGCTCAGGCTGACGGAAAGGGGACTGAACCCGATTTCTGCCCGCGACTATCCGCTTCCCGCCCTCCGTCCCGCCAATTCACGCCTGGACTGCGCTCGCCTGAAACGGGTCTTCGATCTGCGCCTGCCGCCCTGGCAGGAAGGCGTTCGGCAAACACTGCGCCAGATTTTTGAGCTATAACGATAAGGTGCGGGGCGTTTTCCTGCGCCGCGCGTTTTTTGGACATGGAGCGAATGAAAGTCATGAACCGAATCCTGTTTTTCGCTGTTCTCGTCCTGGGGCTGAATGTCGGCGTCGCGTCGGCGCAAGCCTACAAATGCGTTGAAAATGGCAAGACCACCATTTCCACCGCGCCTTGTCCCGAAGGCGCGGCTACCCGCGCGGAAATCGCGGCGGAAGCCCTTCCCGACGCCGACGCCGCCCGCGCCGAGGAAGAACGCCTGCAACGTTATGTCGAGAACCTGGCGCGTGAGCGCCAGGCGCGCGACGCCGCCCATGCCGCCGAACAAAAGATCCGGGCGGAACGGGACGCGCTGGACGCGCGCGTGGAGCGGGACAAGGCCGAGGCCGAAGCCCTGCGCGCCGACGCCAACCGCCGCGCCCTTCTCCATGACGCGCCCCACGGCTTCTATGGCTACGGAAGAACCAACGGCAAGTTCAGGGGCTATGGCGTTCGCAGAAACACATACCGTCCCGGCCTTTCCATCCACATGGAGCACAACACGGGAAAAGCCTCCGTAGGCTTATCGGGACGAGGCGGTTCCTCCACGCGCCCCCCTCGTCCCTGAGGGGCAGGCATCGGAGGACAGAAAAGTTACCGGCGGCTTCGCCGCCGCGGGTTGGCCTCTGAACGGAAAACCGCGCGTCCATGCGGCGCGAAGCGCCGACAGCCCCATCTGCCCCCTGTCCTTTGTCTCCTGGCTTACACCCCGAAGCGTCCGATCAGGTCGAAGGAGGTTTGTTTGCCGATTTTGTCGCCGTGTTCTTCGAGCCATTGTCGCGCTTCGTGGTAGCCGATGTCGTGCAGTTTTTTCAGGAAGGGCCAGTCGGCGGCGACCTTGGTGGCGCTGCCGAATTTTCGCAGCAGGTCGGCGGATTCCATGAGGTGGAAACGGGTTTCCAGCGTGTAGCGTTCGAGCGCGTCCGGAGCGCGCAAGGCGCGTCCCAGGACACGTTGCAGGCTGGTGGGCCAGCCCTTTTTCTCGCAGGTCTCCTGGCTTCTCGCCCGGCTGTAGGCAATGATGTTGGCAAAGAGCAGCATCTCGCGCAAGAGGCTGGTGTTGAAGGCCAGTTCCATGGCGCGGGCGCGGATTTCTTCCGCTGTTTTCGGCGTGCCGCCGTAGTCGGGCGGCGCCAGCAGGATCAGCAGGATGTCGCGCGACTGGCATTCGTAGAACAGGGGAAAAATGGGCGGATTGGCGGCATAGCCGCCGTCCCAGTAAGGTTCTCCGTCGATTTCTATCGCCTGGTGCAGCATGGGCAGGCAGGCGGAAGCGAGCATGGCGTCCTCGCTGACTTCTTCCGTGCGGAAAAGCCGGAGTTTGCCGGTATTGGCGTTGGTGGCGGCAAGAAACAGGCGCACCGGGCTGTAGAGGCGCAGGCCGATGAAGTCGATGCGCGACTTCAGGAGTTTTCTCAATGGATTGAAATTGAGCGGGTTCAACTGATAGGGCGAAAGGTAATGGACCCAGTTGAGCATCAGTTTGGCGGCGGGCAGCAAGGCCCGTTTTTCGCCGCTCAGGCTGGGAACGGAGAAGGAAAAGTCCAGCGGCACGCTGTCGGCGATGCCGCGCCAGAATTCCGCCAGCGCCTGCCGCGCGCCTTCCTTGCCGCCTTTCATCAGGCCGTCGGCCAGCACCACGGCGTTCATGGCGCCGGCGCTCGTGCCGCTGACGCCGTCGAAATCGAAGCGCCCGTCTTCCAGGAAGCAGTCCAGCACGCCCCAACTGTACGCGCCGTGCGCGCCGCCGCCCTGCAAGCCCAGGTTGAGCGCGCGCGGCGCTTTTGCGTTTTCCGTATTCATGGGCGTCGCGCCTCGCGTTGACGGTTTGCGCGCCGCCAAGGATACTTCGCCGGAACGTGAATCCTGGAAAGGCTTTGCGTCGTTTGTTTCAGGCAGGAATCTTTCATGTTATCCAAATCTCCATTTCCCGGCGTGACGGGGCCAGTGGCGCTGATCGTGCTGGACGGGCATGGCGTCAGCGCCAATCCCGCCGCTCTGGGCAACGCCATCGCCGCCGCTTCCACGCCCACGCTGGACAGGCTTTTCGCCGACCATCCGAACATCCTCCTGAAAGCGCACGGCACGGCGGTGGGGATGCCATCCGACGAGGACATGGGCAATTCCGAAGTCGGCCACAACGCCATTGGCGCGGGGCAGATCTACGCCCAGGGCGCGGCGCTGGTCGCAAAAGCCATCGAAAACGGCAGCCTTTGGCAAGGAAGCGGCTGGCAGGAGATTATCGCCCAGATCAAGGCAAACGCCGCAAGTGTTTTGCATCTGATGGGGATATTTTCCGATGGCAATGTGCATAGCCACATCGACCACCTGAAAGCCATGCTGATACAGGCCGGGGCGGAAGGCGTCCGGCGCGCGCGCGTCCATGTCCTGCTCGATGGCCGCGACGTGCCGGAAACCAGCGCGCTCGACTATATCGAACCGTTCGAAGACTTCCTGGCCGGACTTGCCCGCGACGGCCTCGACGCGCGCATTGCCTCCGGCGGCGGGCGGCAGGTGATTACGATGGATCGCTACGAAGCCGACTGGCGCATGGTGGAAAGAGGCTGGCAGACCCATGTGCTCGGCGAGGGCGAGTTTTTTCCGGATTGCGCCACGGCGGTGCGAACCCTGCGCGCGCGTCATCCTGGCGTCATCGATCAGGATTTGCCGCCCTTCGTCATTGCCGACGCGGAAGGAAAGCCCATCGGCGCGATTCGGGATGGCGACGCCGTGGCGCTCTTCAATTTTCGCGGCGACCGCGCCATCGAAATCACGCGCGCCTTCGATGAGGCCGGCTTCGACAAGTTCGACCGAAAGCGCGTTCCCAGAATCGCCTATGCCGGCATGTTGCAATATGACGGCGACCTTGCCCTGCCCAAGCGCTTCCTGGTCTCGCCGCCCGCCATTCGCAACACCTTGAGCGAATGGCTGTCCGGCAGCGGCATCGCGCAGTTTGCCTGTTCGGAAACGCAGAAATTCGGGCACGTCACCTATTTCTGGAACGGCAACCGTTCCGTGAAGTTTCCGCTGGAAACCTGGCAGGAGATCAAAAGCGACTGTGTTCCCTGCGAAGAGCGCCCGTGGATGAAATCCGCCGAAATCGCCGACGCCCTGATTGCCGCGATCGAAAGCGGCCGCTACCGTTTTTTGCGCTGCAATTTCGCCAATGGCGACATGGTGGGACACACCGGCGACTTCCGCGCCGCGACCCTGGCGGTGGAAGCCGTGGACTTGGCGCTTTCCCGCGTTCTTCCGGTCATAGGAGCCGCGGGCGGCGCGGCGCTGATTACCGCCGACCACGGCAACGCCGACGAAATGTTCGAACTCGACGCCCAAAAACCGCGCCTGAACCCGGACGGCAGCCCCAAGGCCAAAACCGCACACACGCTGAACCCCGTGCCGCTCATCCTCTACGAACCCAGCGGCCAGCTCACCCTGAAAACCTTGCCGGACGCAGGACTCGCCCACCTCGCCGCCAGCGTGACGCAACTGCTCGGCCTGGAAAAACACCCAAGCTGGAAACCCGGACTGGTGTGTTGAGAACAGAGGACAGATGAAAACCACCGCTCAAATTACCGTCATCGCGAGGGGGCTTCATGCCCCCGAAGCAATCCAGAAGCCGCACGCGGCGGCAAGGCCGCCGGTAACTTCCTATTCCTCGTCCTCAACGTCATCATCCAGGAACTGACTCCGGTTTGAAACCCCGACCTGAAGGCCGGGGTTTCGACCGTAGCCATTCCTGAGGGGAGAGAAACCCCTCAAGAATGGTGTTTGACCGGAAGCCCTGAAGGGTTTCCGCTAATAAAAACGGAGGCGTTGCCGCCTCCGTTCTCAAAGGGTTCAATTCCCGAAGCGAGTAGAACGTGTGCTTCAGGCCGAACTGGATGCCGCGCTGGTAGCCGCCGCCGCCATTCGAGGCGTCGCCGACGCTCGCGCCGCGCGACACCTTGTTCGGCTTGTTGTCTTTTTCGTTGTCATTGTTGATGTCCGAATAGGCCGCGTAGAAGTTGGTGCGCTTGGAAAGGGCGTAGGTGTAGCCCACCGCCCATTGCTTCGCCTTGCCCGCGCTCACGCCGGGCGCGTCCGGATCGAACTTCGACTGGCTGTAGGACACCTGAATCGCCTGCTTGCCAAACGGAATGGTCGCGCCGATGAGCCAGGTCTTCAGGGTCTCGGTGACGTCATAGCGGTAAGGCGCGGCCCCCAGACCCAAATTGCCGGCGGCGTTGGCGTTCAGATCGGCGGAGAGCTTGCCCTTGTAGCGGTCGTAGTACGCGCCCAGCTTCACTACCTTGAAGTCGTAGGCGCCGCCGATCGTCCATTGCGTGATCTTGGCGTCGGAATCGATAACGACGGGGCCGAGGGGATTAAGAGCGGGCGTTGCCTCATCCACCTTGATCCGTTGATAGGAAAGGCCGACATCCAGCGGGCCGTTGGTGTAGCGCGGCAGAAGGGCGATGACCTTGGCGTCGCCGTCATTGTCGATCGTGCCGCCGTAGCCGATGCCGCCGCCTTCCTGGCCGATCGCCTGCGTGGCGTAGGCGGCGGTGATGTTGAAGCCGCCAAAGGAGGGCGAGACATAGGCGATGGCGTTGTCGACGCGATCCACGTCGGCAAGGGTGAGCACACCCAAACCAATACCAGCGTTATTGGCAGCGTCGATCAGGTCGCCATGGAACCCCACGTCGCTATACACGTTGCGGTATTGACCGACGGTGCCCGCGCCGAAGGGGTCGATGGAAGCGAGGAAGCCATGACGCGGCGCGACCAGGCGGCCCGCGATGGAGGTGCCCCAGTTGCCGGTGAGTCCCAGGAA
>JAIRMN010000226.1 GCA_031258715.1 Zoogloeaceae bacterium | reverse complement strand
CCTCCAGAAGCGACTAGACATGATCCGTAATATCGTGACGGTGCTGCACACGGTACATGGGTCATCCTCAATCTTTAAAGTCATGTCGGAATAATGACATGTCTTTTGACGACACCGTCTAGTGTGCCATTCGTGTGCTAAAAGAGGCGGAGAAGCGCATGAATAGAGAAGGGGTTGGTGCCATGACGGGGAGGAGCGTCATTGCGGGCGCGGTGCGGCTATCCCGTCAATTGCGAGGAGCGTAGCGACGAAGCAATCCAGGTTCCTGACCCACGGCTACGCCGGTAGCTTTCTTTGTCCTCTGTTTCCTGACGCCTGGCGCGCTAGATTCCCGCGCCCGCTATCAGGGCGTTGTCGTCGCGTTCGAAGACTTTCATGCGCGAGGGGGTGAGGCGCACGTGTTGCCCTTCGCTCAGGCCCCGTGTGGTGATCTGGTCGCGGCTCATTTCCACTTCAAAGTGTTGGGCGTCGGCGGAAAGGCCCACGAGTTCAATGCGCGCAAGCGCGCCAAAGCCCAGGATGCGGGTGATCCGGGCGGCAACGCCGATGGCGTTGGCCTCGTCTTCCGGCACGATCTCCAGTTCATACGGACGCACAAAGGCGGTGACGGACGCGCCCGCCGCCAGGGATTTGGTTTCCGGCGCGGCTTCGGCGTGCAGGAGCGCGTCGTCCAGATGGACGCGACCGGATTCGATGCGGCCATGAAAATAATTGACCGCGCCTAGGAAGCCATAGACGAAGGGCGTCGCCGGATGTTGATAGACTTCCTGCGGCGTGCCGACCTGTTCGACGCGCCCATGGTTCACCAGCACCACGCTGTCGGAAACTTCCAGCGCCTCCTCCTGATCGTGGGTAACGAAAATGGACGTGATGTGCAGTTCGTCGTGCAGACGCCTGAGCCAGCGGCGCAGTTCCTTTCTCACCTTGGCGTCGAGCGCGCCAAAGGGTTCGTCGAGCAACAAGACGCGCGGTTCCACCGCCAGGGCGCGGGCGAGCGCGATGCGTTGCCGCTGGCCGCCGGAAAGCTGCGCGGGCAGATGGTCGGCAAGCCAGTCGAGTTGCACGAGTTCCAGGAGCGCGCGCACCCGCTTGCGGATTTCCGCTTCCGGTGGCCGCTGTTTGCGCGGCTTGACCCGCAATCCGAACGCGACGTTCTCAAAGACGTTAAGATGACGAAAAAGCGCGTAGTGCTGGAAGACAAACCCGACCTGACGTTCGCGCACATGGGTGTTGGAGGCGTCTTCGCCTTCCAGCAGTACCGTCCCCCGGTCGGCGGTTTCCAGTCCGGCAATGATGCGCAGGAGCGTGGTCTTGCCGCAGCCGGAGGGGCCGAGCAAGGCCGTCAATTGTCCGCCGGGAAAGGCAAGGCTGATGTCGTCCAGCGCGACAAAATTTCCGAACTGCTTGTGGATGCCGCGCACTTCGATGCTCATGGGTTTTCCTCCTGTTCATCGTCGTTCAAATCAAGGGTTTGTTCCGCCTTCCATTCCACCCAGGTCTTGACGACAAGCGTCACCAGCGCCAGGAGCGCCAGAAGCGAGGCGACGGCGAAGGAAGCGGCGAAATTGTATTCGTTGTAGAGAATCTCGACATAGAGCGGCATGGTGTTGGTCATGCCGCGAATGTGGCCGGAAACCACTGATACCGCGCCGAATTCGCCCATCGCGCGGGCGTTGCAGAGAATCACGCCATAGAGCAGTCCCCATTTGATGTTCGGCAGCGTCACGCGCCAGAAGGTCTGCCAGCCGCGCGCGCCCAGCACGATGGCGGCTTCCTCCTCTTCGCGTCCCTGTGCCTGCATCAGGGGAATCAGTTCGCGGGCGATGAAGGGGAAAGTGACGAACACCGTCGCCAGCACGATGCCCGGAACGGCGAAGATGACCTTCACGTCCCCGGCTTCGAGGAGCGACGCGAACCAGCCATGCTGGGTGCTGAAGAGCAAGACGAACACCAGCCCGGCGATCACCGGAGAGACGGAAAACGGCAGGTCGATCAGGGTCGTGAGCAACTGCTTGCCGCGAAACTCGAACTTGGCGATACACCAGGCCGCCGCCACGCCGAACAGCAGATTGAGCGGCAGGGCGATGGCGGCGGTGATCAAGGTGAGTTTGATGGCGGAGAGCGCGTCCGGATCGACGATGGCCGCCCAATAGGCTTCCAGCCCCTTGCGCAGGGCTTCCGCAAAGACGACGATGAGCGGCAGGAGCAGGAAAACGCCAAAGAAGAGAAGCGAAAAGCAGAGCGTCAGACGTTTCACCCACGGCGCTTCGCGGGTGGCGGCGCTGTTTTCGAAACGGGTGTCGCGGGCACGCTTCCTGCGCAACAGCCCCGAAGAAGCGGCGCTCATCCGCGTCCCCTCCGGAAGCGTCGGCTGCTCCAGGCTTGCAGGATATTGACCGCCAGGAGCAGGACGAAGGAAAGCATCAACATCACCGCCGCCACTGCCGTCGCGCCCACGTAATCGT
This sequence comes from Zoogloeaceae bacterium, assembly GCA_031258715.1. Classification (GTDB taxonomy): domain Bacteria; phylum Pseudomonadota; class Gammaproteobacteria; order Burkholderiales; family Rhodocyclaceae; genus Azovibrio. The sequence continues at coordinate 23,054 of JAIRMN010000226.1, read as the reverse complement.
ATTGTTCCAGCTTGGTGATGATCATCAGTGGCGTGATTTCCGAAACCAGGGGAATATTGCCGGCGATGAAGATGACCGAACCATATTCTCCCACCGCGCGGGCAAAGGCCAGCGCGAATCCGGTCAGGAGGGCGGGCAGCAGGATCGGCAGCAACACATGGCGAAAGGTCTGCCAGCGCCGCGCGCCCAGGCTGGCGGCGGCTTCTTCCAGTTCCATGTCCAGGTCTTCCAGGATCGGCTGCACGGTGCGCACCACGAAAGGCAGGCCGATAAAAATCAGCGCCACGAGGATGCCCAGCGGCGTATAGGCCACCTTGAGGCCAAAACCGGCCAGCGTTTCAGCGCAGGATTCCGCCAGGCGTTCGGCGGAATCCGCCTCGCCCCCGAAAAGAAGCCAGAGCGATGAAAGCGTGTCGCCAATGAAAGGGCCGGGCGTTTCCAGGAATTTCCCCAGCCAGCCATTGCCCGCGTAGAGCGCGGTCAGCGCGATGCCCGCTACCGCCGTGGGCAGGGCGAAAGGCAGATCCACCAGCGCGTCGACCAGCTTTTTGCCCGGGAAACTGTAACGCACCAGCGACCAGGCCAGCATCAGGCCAAACACGGAATTGATGGCCGCCGCCGCCAGCGACAGGCCGAAGCTGACCTTGTAGGAGGCCACGACGCGCGGGGCGCTGACGATTTTCCAGAACTCCGCCGGACTCAACTCGGCGGACTTGACGAAAATCGCCGCCAGCGGAATCAGGACGATGAGCGAAAGATAAAGCAGCGTGTAGCCCAGCGTCAGGGAAAAGCCCGGCAGGACATTCTTGTGCCGCCGCGCCATTTAGCGATGTTCCACAATCTGGTCGTAGATGCCGCCATCGGCGAAATGCGTTTTTTGCACCGCAGCCCAGCCGCCCAGGGTATTTTCCACAGTGAAGGTGGCGACGGCGGGAAAACGAGCAGCGAACTGCTTTTGCACCGCCGGGTAGCGCGGACGAAAACGGTGCCGGGCAATAATCCGCTGTCCCGTCGGGGAAAAGAGGAAATCAAGATAGGCCGTCGCCGCCTCACGCGTGCCGCGCTTGTCGACGACCTTGTCGACAACCGCCACTGGCGCGGCGGCTTCGATGGTGAGGGCGGGATAGACCACCTCGAAGCGATCGCTGCCCAGCTCATCGGCAATCAGCGCCGCCTCGTTCTCGAACGTCACCAGCGCGTCGCCGATGTCGCGCTGGGTAAAGGTCGTTGTCGCGCCACGCCCGCCGCCATCCAGCACCGGCACGTTCCTGAATAACGCCGCCACGAACTTTCGCGCTTCGGCGGCATCGTTGCCATGTTTTCGCAAGGCCTGCCCCCAGGCCGCCAGGTAGGTGTAACGGCCATTGCCGGAAGTCTTGGGATTGGGAACGATCACCGAAACGCCAGGCCGCGCCAGATCCGCCCAATCCTTGATTCCTTTGGGATTTCCCTTGCGCACCAGGAAGACGGATACCGTGGTGTATGGCGCGGATTCATGCGGGAAACGCCGCTTCCAGTCCGCGGCCACCAGCGCGCCGCGCTCGACCAGGACGTCGATGTCCGGCGACTGGTTCATGGTCACGACATCCGCTTCCAGCCCCGCCGCCACCGACAGGGCCTGCTTACTGGAGCCGCCATGCGACTGGTTGATCGTGATGGACGCCCCCTTCTTTGCCTGCCATTCGGCGGCAAACGCCGGATTGATGTCCTTGTACAACTCGCGCGAGACATCGTAGGAAACATTGAGCAAGGTCAGTTCCGCCCTGGCCGGCAAGGCAAGCAGCAGGAACAACGACACGGAAAGGGAGAGGACGCGCATGGGAAAAGACTCCTTCACAAGGGATGAAAGGAAGTCTAAACGGCGAACACGGATTAAAAAATAATAAAAAGGTCGATACTTATGCGTTGAGGGCATATGGTCTTGCGCCTCCGCGCCCCGGGAAGGAGAAAGCGCAAGACGGGCGTCAGTTTTCGCCGACCGTGTAATTCATGCCGGAGAACATATGGCGGGCCTGGTTCTGGATTTGATCCTGCATCTGCTGGAGCATTTTCTGGCTTTGTTCCATGTAGGCCGACATCATGTTCTGCATGGCCGGTTGCTGGAGGTTGATGAACTGCGCCCAGAAATCCGGCGGCATTTGCGGCGACGGGTTCTCGCCAAAGACGGCGCGGGATTGTTCCTGCAATTTGTGCTGGAAGTCGATGAAGCTGCGGATGTTGTTTTCCAGGTACTTGCCCAGTACGCCGCGCATGGCGTTGCCGTAGAGACGGATCATCAGGCTCAGGAGTTCGCTGGAAAAAATCGGCACGCCGCTGCTTTCCTCTTCCAGCAGCACCTGCAAGAGGATGCTGCGCGTCAGGTCTTCGCCGCTTTTGGCGTCGACCACCTTGAAATGGTCATAGTGCAGCACCAGTTCCTTGACGTCGCTCAAGGTGATGTAGCTGCTGGTCAGGGTATCGTAAAGACGACGGTTGGGGTATTTCTTGATTTGTCGGATTTCTTCTGTCATCGGGGTTGCTCCGGGATAGTGTGCAGCGCGGCATTATAAGCGAAAGAAAACCCGGACTGGCAAGCCAGGCCGGGTTTCCTCCAGAAAACGCGAGGGCGTCCGCCTTGCCATCGGGGATAAGTGAAGAAGTCAGGAAACGGATTTCCCGCGCTTTACCGGGGGATGCTCGATCTCCCGGAACAGCCCTTGCAATTGTTCGGAGATTTTTTCGCGCGTCTTTGTTATTTCGTCCTGGAGCGCCCGCGCGTTTTCTTCTTCCTTCAGGAGCGCAACAAGCGCCCTGATCGCCAAGTCCGGCGTTTCCGGTATTTTGAACGAGCTTGCCTCGATTTCACCGAGCGTCGTGCCTTCGGGCAACGACAGGAACTGGCGGCGCAGCCACTCGACGGCATTTTCAGGGACGGAGGCCGGGAGTCGAATGGCCTCGCGTTTTCCATGGAACAACCGGCGCTCGACACGTTGCAGGTCATGCGCCTTGAGGTCGCCGCGTGTGATTTCCAGTCCCCACTTGACCCGCGCCCGGCCAAATGGCAGGGCGGGAACGCCGTCGGGAATCAAGGTCGGCGCTTGAATGCGCGCTTCATCGATGGACCAGCCAGACCCGCGGAGCGCGAGCAGGCGTTTCTGGATTTTGCTGGCCTTTTGCGCCAGCGCCGAAATGGCGGCGGCGACCTCCGGGTCTTCGGGAACGGGAATCGAAATCTGGCGCAGATCGTCGGGTTGCAGTCGTCCCGCGATGGCGCTGCGATTCACTCCCGCCAGCAGCATCCGCATCTGCTCGCTGTTCAGGAAGGCCAGCGCATACCACGGGTCTATCCGCGCGGACAGGGCTTCATAGCGCTCGCGCGGCAGGTTCTTCCCGATGGACTTGGCCTTGACGCCCGCCAGTTCGCACCATCGCATCAGGATGAAGACCGAGTGATTGCACTTCAGGAATCCCGCCTCGTCCCAAGCGCCATCGTCATAGGCGAAGCCGCCGAACTCGGCCACCATGAGCTTGGGGCGATCGTAGAGTTCGGGAAAGGTGGGGCGGCTCAATTGACCAGGGACACGGCTTGTGCCGTACTCAAGATACCGGATGTTCTTGATTCCGAAATGAATGATGTCTTTGCTGCCTGAAAATGCAGCGATATGGATTGCATCCTTGCTTGAGGCAATCAGGTCTTCCATCCTGAACGCCCCTTTGTCTGTTTTCTCGTTGGCGTTCAGCACCATCCCCTTGGAGATGTAAAACACTTCTTCGAGCGGGATTGAACGGGTGTTTTTCCCCTGGGTGAGTTTCGGCAATGCCTGCCGGAAGATGTCGGAGGTGTAATGCGTCTGCCGCAGCTTTTGCGTATCGGCCTGCGACAGGCTTCCCCATCTGGGCGCTGTCTTGTGCCAGTATCGCTCGGTGTGCGTCTGTCCGTGCGGGAGGCGGTTGCTGGCGATCGTGATGGTGTTTTGCACGGCCGCGTCTTCAAACAACCGGATGCCGGGAAAGAAATGAACCTCGTCCACCGTTGTTTCCAGGGCCAGCAGTTTGCGCAGCGCCTCGCTATAAGGCACGGTCTCGATGGCGTTGCTGGTGATGATGGCCAGCTTGCCGGGGGGGATGCCCAGGCTTTCGTTTTCTTTCCTGAGCAGATTGCGGCTGGCCGCGACGAAGGGCACGAACAAATCCCATTTCTGCGTCATTGCGTTGCGCACGGCGGGATTGAGGTATTCGCGCTTGATGCGTTCGCGGTAAGCCGTCATGCCATCGCTGCTTTCATTGGCTTTGACATAGGGCGGATTGCCGACCACGAAATCGAACTTGTCCCGCCAGTGTCCGATTCCCGCTTTGACCTGATCTTCGACAGGCAGGTCTTCATCTGGAAACCGCAGCGTCCCCGATTGGCTGGCGAGCGTATCGGCGCTGAATGAGAGGCTATCCGAGTTGTAGATATGGAACCGTTCGAGTGTTGCGGGCTGTTTGTTCTGGCAGGCGATGCCAAACAGGTCAATGACCTGGATCAGCAGGTTGGTTTCGGCAAGGGCGCAGGCGAAGGGGTTGAGGTCGATGCCGTGCAGGCTTTCCCGGATTTCATTGAGCACGTTTTGCACCTGTTCGGCGGGAACATGCTTGTTGCCTTGCGCGCGCCAATAGTCCCTGTAGGCGCTGACCAGCCGGGTTGCCGCTTCCACAAGAAAGCCGCCCGACCCGCAGGAAAGATCAATCAACCGCTTGCCGATGATGTCCGCGCCTTTGTAGCCAATGCGGTCAAGCATGAAGGAGACGACTTCCGGCGGCGTGAAATACATGCCGCTTTCGTGCTTGTGCCGGGCTTCAACATATTGGTTATAGACCGCGCCGATGATGTCCCGATTGATGTCCGCCAGATCAAATCCCGCCAATGCGTGCAGCACGCGAACAACCGCGTTCCGGTCAGGGACGTACCAGTCCAGGACGGTACGCTCGGAGAAGAAGTGGGCGTAAATATGTTGCGCCGAGGTGTAGGCCAGTTCCAGAAAGAAGTCCGCGCTCTGTCCAATGGCGTGTTCCAGGTAATGCGGTTCGACATTCAAAAACCACAGCGAGACGCCGCCATTGGTAAACATGCGGTTGACCAGCCCCTTGTCTTCCATGATGCGGACAAGCAGGATGCGGATGATGACGAGATAGGCGGTCTGGGTCATGAATTCCCGTTGCAGCAGCCTGTCGTCATCAGACTGAAAGACCAGCGAGGCGGTCTTTTCCTTCCATATTCCGAAGTCGTGGAAGACTTCGATGCTGTCCTTGTGCTGCGCCTTCAGTTTCGAAAAATAGCGGCGTCGCTTTTCGGTAAATGCGCGCGCCTTGTCCAGGAAAATGCGGATAGGGTCTTTGTCCGTACCCTTGCCCTGCATGTTCCGGTGCAGTGCGTACATGCGCCGCTCGATTTGCTTGAACTCGCAGGCAAGCGCCTCGCCGCGCAGAATTTTCCGCAGCAGGACGGCGTCTTCTTCCCGTGCCTCCAATTCCGCGCCCGCCATCAATTGCAGGGCGGTTTCCACGATCCCGTCTTCTTGTTGCCGCAGGGTCGTATTCTCGGAAGGGATTTGCTTCGAGGCGGTCTCGTAAACCCTGTAGTCCCTCTCGATGGCCGCAAACTGCGCGCTGGCGTCATTCTCGAACTCGCTGATCAGCCCCTCGACGGCCTCTGTGAGTTGGCCGGCATTCTCATGGGTGACGGGAACGATGGCGATGCGGCTGTAGGCGTTTGTCCAGGTCTTCCCGTTGAGCTTGTGCGGCGCGTTGTTGCCTTTTTCGTTCTGAAGCGTCAATTCATCGATGAGTTTCTGGAAGCCGGAGAAACCGCCGCGCCGGAAACGCTGCCACAGCGCGGAAAACAAGGGGAGGCAAGCATTTGCCTCAAGTCCGGCCATCCCTGACTTGCCCGACGCCAACAGGTCATCTCCCGCCCATGCCTGAACGGCCTGCTGCAAGGGAATCTCAACGGCGGGTGTTTTCAGGCCGCCTTCCATCTGGTCATAAACCAGGATGGCATGGCCATTGACAAGCATTCCGCGCGAGGCTCCAGCCTGCGTCATGTAGCTTTGCAATTGGGGGCGATGTCTGCGGAGTTCGGTTGTCGCGCTATTCTTGTCCTCGACGATGAAGCAGGCCGGACGAGGGTATTCAGGAATCCTGATCGCGAAATCGGGACGCAGATTCCCCTTCTGCTGGTTGTAGTCGATTTCTTCCGGCGCGTACCCCAGGGCCGTAATCAGGCATCTCGTGATTCGCATGTCGACGATGTTGGCTTCATCGTTGCCTCGATACTCGGCAGGCATCTCAAGGTAGGCGCTCAGGTTTCCATCGTCGCTGAAGGTGGAAGCGGCAAGTGGATCGAGAAAATCCTCGAGGAATTTCTCAAAAGCGCCATCGGCCCATTGGCTCGGTATCGTCATGGCTTCACTCGTTTCTGGCGATGATTACGCCTTTCTCAAGGAAAACGGGCCTGGAAAACCGAGGCCCGTTTTGTCGGTCGTCGTTTTCCGCTTATTGGTAGTGCAAGCCGCCGTTTATGTTGAGCGTCGCCCCGGTGGTGAAGCCGGAGAGTTCATCGGCGAGGAAGACCACGGCGAAGCCGATTTCTTCCGGCTTGGCGAGGCGCTTTACCGGCACGGAATCGATGATGCCTTGCAGGATTTCCGGCTTGATCGCGGTCACCATCTTGGTGGCGACATAGCCGGGGGCGATGGCGTTGACCGTCACGCCCTTGGTCGCCAGTTCCTGCGCCAGCGCCTTGGTAAAGCCGATCACCCCGGCCTTGGCGGCGGAATAGTTGGTCTGTCCGGCCTGTCCTTTCACGCCATTCACGGAGGAAATGTTGATGATGCGTCCCCAGCCGCGCCCGGCCATCTTGGCGGAGACTTGCTTGGTGACGTTGAAGAGGCTGGAGAGGTTGGTGTTGATGACGGCATCCCACTGTTCACGCTCCATGCCCTTGAACATCTTGTCGCGGGTGATGCCGGCGTTGTTCACCAGAATGTCGATGGGGCCAGCCTTTTGTTCGGCTTCGTCGGCCATGGCCTCTACCGAGGCCAGATCGGCCACGTCGCCGGGAACCGGGATGAAATCCCTGAAACCGGCGGCTTCCTGTTCCTTCAGCCATTCTTCCTTTTTATCGAACTGGGGATGGTAGGCGGCGACCACCTTGTGTCCCGCCTTTGCCAGCGCCTGGCAAATCGCGGTTCCCAGGCCGCCCATGGCGCCTGTTACGAGGGCAACACGTTGTGTCATTGACTTATCCTTTCTTCAGAGATCAAGTGGTTGATGAAGCGTCGAACTTAACAGAAAACCCGTTTTCCTGCTGTGATTTTTTGCACCGCACCATTCGTCTGCGCGGCGCTTTTGTAACGGACATGTCAGCGCAGTCCCAGGACATCCTGCATGTCGAAGAGTCCGGCCTGCCGTCCGACGAGAAAGCGCGCCGCGCGCAAGCTGCCCAGCGCATAAGGCATACGGCTGCCCGCGCGGTGCGCGATTTCCACACGCTCGCCCAGGCCGCAGAACAGGACATCATGGTCGCCGACGATGTCGCCGCCGCGCACGGTGGCAAAGCCGATGGTTTGGGCGTCGCGTTCGCCCGTATGTCCCTCGCGGCCATAAATCGCGCAATCGGCCAGATCGCGCCCCAGCGCCGCCGCCACCACTTCGCCCATGCGCATGGCCGTGCCGGAAGGCGCGTCGGCTTTCATGCGGTGATGCGCCTCGATGATTTCAACATCGTAACCCGGATTGAGGACGCGCGCCGCCATATCCAGCAACTTGAACACCAGATTGACGCCGACCGTCATGTTGGGGGAAAACACGATGGGAATGCGCCGGGCGGCCTCCTGGATGCGCGCCTTGCCCGCCGCGTCGAATCCCGTGGTGCCGATGACCATTGCCACGCCCGACGCCTCGCACTGTTCGAGGTGGCAGAGCGTGCCTTCGGGACGGGTAAAGTCGATCAGGCAATCGCAATTCGCCAGGGAAAGATGCCCGGCCACGCGCGCGCCGCAGGGCGAAAGTCCCGCCAGTTCTGCGGCGTCGCGGCCAATGGCGGCGCTGCCAGGTTGGGCGACGGCGGCGGCAAGCGCCATGTCATCGGCTTTCAGGACGGCCTCGATCAGCATCCGTCCCATGCGTCCGGACGCGCCGACAACCGTGATTCGGATTTTTTCCGGCATCAGACTTTCCTTTCCAGGAGGGATGTCACCAGATCAGGCTTCGCCACAGGCGTCCCCAGAAGCCGGGTTCCTCTTCCGGCGGCAGGGCCTGTTCGCCGGGCGCGACGCTGCCCAGATCGACCACCTGGGTCGGCGCGACGGGCGCGGTCAGTTCGGCAACCGTAGCCGTGCCCACGTCGCCCACCACCCGCTCCAGCAGATCGTCGGCATCAAAGAACACCGTCAGCTTGCGGGAGGATACCGCGCCCGTCGCGCCTTCTTCCAGGCGGAACAGGTAATCCCAGCGATTGGCGTGGAAGATATCGGCGAGGATGGGCGTCCCCAGGATGAAGCGCACCTGGTCGCGGGTCAGGCCGGGGCGGAGTTGCGAGACCATTTCCTGCGTCAGCACGTTGCCCTGCTGTATATCGATGCGGTACTCGGTCACGATGGGCGGAACGCGGGCGCAAGCGCCCAGCAGCAAGCCGATCAGGAGAAAAACAGGAAAAAATCTGGAGGCCATGAAGAACAGAAATTTTGAAAGGTTGAGCAAGTTCCGTATCATAGCCGGAAATTCCGGTTTCGACGCCCCGGCGTATCTTGAACGAACGCCTCAATTACAGGAAAGATCATGTCGAATTCTCACAACCTGCGGGAGATGGGGCTTAAAGCCACGCTTCCCCGCCTGAAGATCCTCGAACTTTTTGAAAAAAGCCAGGTGCGCCACCTGGGCGCGGAGGACGTCTACCGCCTCTTGCTGGCGGAAGGCGTGGATATCGGCCTGGCGACCGTCTATCGGGTGCTGACCCAGTTTGAACAGGCGGGATTGCTGGAACGTCATTTCTTCGATTCGGGCAAGGCCACCTTTGAAATCAACGAGGGAATGCACCACGACCACCTGGTATGCGTCGATTGCGGGCACGTGGAGGAATTCTGCGACGAGGAGATCGAGCGCCTGCAAAAGAAGGTAGCCGCCGAACGCGGCTTTGAAATCGAGGGACACGCCCTCTACCTGTACGTGCGCTGCAAGAGACCCGACTGCGCCAACCGCCGGGAGGCGGAAAACCGGCGCCGCAACGCCGCCGACGACGCCTGATCCGCCCAAAAAAAACCCTGACCGTGAGGCCAGGGTCAGGGAGGGTTGGAGCAAATTGAAACAACAACTTATTGGGCATGTCCCTGCCCGTGAACCGGTGGGGTTGGGGTGCTGCGACAGACGCAGGATACCGGCGGCGGCGATTCGGTTCCATGCCTTTCCCGTGTCGATTGTGTAACCCCCGTTGACCGCGGCGTCATGAAGCGGATTCAGGCTTGTGGTCGGGGCGGGATGGGACAGACGCTGTCGATGATTTGCAGGTCGTTGTCCTGCGCGAAATTGAGCAGGAAGGCGTAGGCCTCGGGGTCCAACTGGCGGAGCGCGCCATCGACATAGACCGCTTTTTCATCCCCGTAATTGCCGGGACTGGCATAAGACGAGTAACGCATTTTCTTGGTGGCGCCAAAGGCGGAAAGAATGCCGGAAAGCCGATCCGCCCAGTCGCCAGGACGGAATTTCTTGCCCTGGGTCGTGACGCCCAGGATGATGAAGGAATGAAGTTCGGACATGGGGAATAACCGGACAGGGAACGAAAGGCAAAGATACGGCAAAAAGGATAGCACAGCCTTGAACAAGGACAGAAGACAGAAAAGTTACCGGCGCTTTGCGCCGCGAGTTACAAATCTGGATTGCTTCGTCGCTTTGCTCCTGAGAATGACGCGGGGGTTCCAGGTCGCGCCGGACTTCGCAACAATGCGCCCAGCCCCGTCAAAAGCGAGGGCGCGGGTAGTGGCGGTTCAGGCGGGTTTGCGGGGGTTTTGGCGCTTCGCGTCTTGTCTGGCATATCCGTTTGAATCGCGCCCGCCGTGGTGACGGCGGTATTTGCGGGCGGTCGATTTCCTGTATAATGCGCGCCTTGTTTCTGCGGGCGACCGCGAAGCCGCTGGGGAGTCGCCAAGCTGGTTAAGGCACCGGATTTTGATTCCGGCATTCGAAGGTTCGAATCCTTCCTCCCCAGCCACAATTCATCGGGCAGGCCGGGAATTTCCGCCTGTCCGAAATCTGGCGGATGACCCGCATTCGCAGGGGATGAACGTGCCTTACAACAATCTGATGGTTTTCAGCGGGAACGCCAACGCCAGCCTGGCGTTCGACGTGGCGGCGGCGCTTGGCGTCAAGCCGGGGCAGGCCTATGTGGGACGCTTTTCCGATGGCGAAGTCAATGTGGAAATCCAGGAACACGTGCGCGGACGGGATGTCTTCATCCTGCAGTCCACCTCGGCGCCGACCAATGACCACCTGATGGAAATCCTGGTGATGGTCGATGCGTTGAAGCGCGCTTCCGCAGGCCGCATCACCGCCGCCATTCCCTATTTCGGCTACGCCCGGCAGGACAGACGCCCGCGTTCGTCGCGCGTTTCCATCGCCGCCAAGCTGGTGGCCAACATGCTGATGGTTTCTGGCATCGATCGGGTGCTGACCATGGATCTGCACGCCGAACAGATCCAAGGCTTTTTCAATATTCCCGTGGATAATATCTACGCCCTGCCCATCCTGCTGGAAGACATCAACAAACAGCGTTATGAAAATCCGCTGGTGGTTTCGCCCGATCATGGCGGCGTCATTCGCGCCCGTTCGCTGGCCAAGCGGCTGGAATGCGATCTGGCGATCATCGACAAGCGGCGTCCCAAGGCCAATGTCGCCGAGGTGATGAACATCATCGGCGATGTGGAAGGCCGCACCTGCGTCATCATGGATGACATGGTGGATACCGCCGGCACACTCTGCAAGGCGGCGACGGCGTTGAAGGCCAATGGCGCGAAGAAGGTAATCGCCTACTGCACGCATCCGGTCTTGTCCGGTGGCGCGGCGGAGCGGGTGGGCGCGTCCGACCTGGACGCGCTGGTCGTCACCGACACCATCCCCCTGCAAGCGGCGGCGCGAGATTGTCCGCGCATTCGCCAGCTTTCCGTCGCGCCGATACTGGCGGAAACCATACGCCGCATCAGCAGCGACGATTCCGTTTCCTCGCTGTTCATCGAATAGTTTTTTTCAACCCTCCGGCCTGGTCGCGGGCTGGTTTTTATCATGGAGTCATCATGCAATTTCTTCTCAATGCCCGGAAACGCCTCACGCAGGGAACGAGTGCGAGCCGCCGCCTGCGCCGCGCGGGCAAGGTTCCCGGCATCATCTATGGCGCAGGCCAGGCCGCGGAAGCGATCGAACTCGATCACAATCCGCTCTACCTGGCGCTGAAAAAGGAAGCCTTCCACTCTTCCCTGCTCACCCTCGATCTGGAAGGACAAAAAACGCAGGTGCTGTTGCGCGATTTTCAGGTTCACGCCTACAAGCCGCAGGCGCTGCACGTGGACTTCCAGCGCATCGACGCCAACAAAAAGCTGCACCAGAAGGTGCCGCTGCACTTCGTCAACCAGGACATCGCCCCCGGCGTCAAGCTCGGCGGCGGCCAGATTGCCCACATCATCACCGATCTGGAAATCTCCTGCCTGCCCGCCGATCTGCCGGAATTCATCGAAGTCGACCTGAAAGACCTGCACGTCGGCGCGAGCCTGCACGTCTCGCACCTGAACCTGCCGCAAGGCGTCAGCGCCATCGTGCACGGCGAAGACCCGACCGTCGTTTCCTGCATCGCCAAGAAAGGCGGGACGACTGAAGAGGAAAGCGCCGCCGCCGCAGAAACGCCCGCCGCCTGATCGACGGCGCGGGGCGCAGGCCCATCCTGAAAACGCAAGGCGACGCCTTGCGTTTTTCATCCCGACTCCTTACAGCAGCACCCCCGGATTCATCAGCCCACTGGGATCGAGCGCCTGTTTGATGGCGCGCAGGGCGAAAAGCCGCTCCGGGGAGAGATAGCGCGAGAGGAGTTCGCGCTTCAGGCGGCCAATGCCGTGTTCGGCGGAGATGCTTCCGCCCAGCGCGTCGACCTGATCGTAGACGATGCGGCTGGCTTCTTCCTCCCGCGCTAGGAGCCGGGCATTGGCGTTTGTTTCCGGCATGGAGAGGTTGAAATGCAGGTTCCCGTCGCCCAGGTGTCCGAAAGCGGTGTGGCGTATGCCGGGAAAGGCGGCCTCGAGCGGCGGGACGATGCGCTCCAGGAATTCGTCGATGCGGGAGACGGGCAGCGCGATGTCGTGCTTGATGCTGACGCCTTCCCTTTTCTGGGCTTCGGAAATGTTCTCCCGCATCTGCCAGAACGCCTTGCGCTGCGTTTCGTTTTGCGCCAGCAACGCGTCTTGCGCCAGGTTTTTTTCAAGCGCGTTTGCGATGAAGCTTTCCGCCTTCTCCGGCAGGCGATCGGCGTGGTTGCCGGAAAATTCACAGAGCGCCTGCCACGGGGCGGAACACGCCGGGAGAACGAGCTGGGAGAAGTGGCGGCGCAAGAGTTCGCGCGACAAGGGGCAGATGAGTTCAAAGGCGGCAAGCCGCGCGTCGAAGGCGGCCAGCGTCCGGTTGAAGAGACGAACGGCGGCGGCGGGCGAGGCCACACCCAGGATGAGCGTCACCTGGACTTCCGGAAGAGGATAAAGTTTCAGCGTAGCGGCGGTCATCAGCCCCAACGTGCCTTCCGCGCCGATCAGGAGATGCCGGAGGTCATAGCCAACGTTGTTCTTTCTCAGCCCCGTCAATCCCGCGTACCGTTCGCCGTTGGGCAGAATGGCTTCCACGCCCAGGGTCAGATCGCGCATCGCGCCGTAGCGCAGCACCTGCACGCCGCCCGCGTTGGTGGCGAGATTGCCGCCGATCTGGCAACTGCCTTCGGAGGCCAGCGACAAGGGGAAAAGACGGTTTTCGGCGAGGGCGGCGGCCTGCGCCTGGGCGAGCGTGCAGCCCGCTTCCACCGTCAGCGTGTTGTTTGCCGTGTCCACGCCGCGGACGCGGTTTACGCGCGACATTTGTATGAGGAGCGTCCTGCCGCTCGCGTCGGGCGTCGCGCCGCCGACCAGTCCGGTATTGCCGCCCTGCAACTGCATCGGCAGATTGGCGGCAAGACAGGCGCGGACGACCGCCTGCGCTTCCGCCGCGTCGCCAGGCCTTGCCAGGGCCAGCGCCCTGCCCGTGTAGCGCCCGCGCCAGTCGGTCAGCGCGGGGGCGAAATCCGCCGGGTCGGTCAGCAAGTGCCGGGCGCCGACAATGGCCGCGATCTTTTCCAGTACCGAGGAATCGTTCTTTCGCATCAGGCGCCGGGATTCATTTCTTGCTTCGATGGGCGGGGTTTTCGAGGCGCGCGTGTTTCATGCCGCGCCCCGGTCATCGTCTTCCACCGCTTGCGCGTACAGATCGTGCGTGTCGGCGTCGATGATGCGCACGCGCAGGAAGTCGCCGGGTTCGGCGGCGAAGAAATCGTCGAGGCAGACGAGGCCGTCGACTTCCGGCGCGTCGCCCTTGCCGCGCGCCATGACGCCTTCCTCATCGACGGCATCGACCAGCACCGTCATTTCCGCGCCGATTTTGCGCGCGAGCTTTTGGGCGCTGATTCCGGCCTGCGCTTCCATCAGGCGGCGGCGGCGATCCTCGCGTTCCGCTTCCGGCGGGAGTCCCGGCAGGGCGGTGGCGGGCGCGCCGTCCACTGGCGAATAGGCGAACGCGCCCACCCGATCCAGTTGCGCGGCTTCCAGAAAGTCCAGCAATTCCTGGAATTCGGCTTCCGTTTCTCCGGGAAAGCCCGTGATGAAGGTGGAGCGCAGCGTGATCTCCGGGCAGTCCCTGCGCCAGCCCTCGATGCGTTTCAACATGTCTTCCGCCGCCGCCGGACGCTTCATGGCGGCGAGAACGCGCGGATTGGCGTGCTGGAAGGGAACGTCCAGATAGGGCAGGATTTTTTCTTCCGCCATCAGCGGAATCAGGTCATCGACCGCCGGATAGGGATAGACATAGTGCAGGCGCACCCAGACGCCAAGGCCGGAAAGCGCGGCGCACAGTTCCTTCAACCGCGTCCTTACCGGACGTCCGCCCCAGAAGCCGGTGCGGTATTTCGCGTCCACGCCGTAGGCGCTGGTATCCTGCGAGATGAGGATCAATTCTTTTACGCCCGCTTCCGCCAGACGTTCGGCCTCCGCCAGCACCTCGCCCACCGGACGCGAAACCAGGGGGCCGCGCAGGGCGGGGATGACGCAGAACGAACAGCGGTGATTGCAGCCTTCGGAAATTTTCAGGTAGGCGAAATGTTCCGGCGTCAGGCGCACGCCCTGCGGCGGCACGAGATCCGTCAAGGGACCGTGCGGCGGCGGCAGGCAGCGATGCACGGCGGTCATGACTTCTTCGGTCGCGTGCGGGCCGGTCACGGCCAGCACCCTGGGATGCGCCGCCCGCACCAGGTCTTCCCGCGCGCCGAGGCAGCCGGTGACGATGACCTTGCCATTTTCCGCCAGCGCCTCGCCGATGGCTTCCAGCGATTCCGTCACCGCCGCGTCGATGAAGCCGCAGGTATTGACGATCACCAAATCGGCGGCGGCGTAGGCGGGGGCCGTCCGGTAGCCTTCCGCGCGCAGGCGGGTGAGGACAAGCTCCGCGTCGTTCGCCGCCTTGGGACAACCCAGCGAGACGAAGCCGACCGATGGGCTATCGCTCACAAGAGACGGAAGGCGAGAATCGCCGCCAGCGTCGGCGGCGCGGCGGAAAGGAAAAGCCACAGGGGATTGACCGCGCCGCCCTTGAAGCTGCCTTTCAGAATCGACATGCCCGCCGGATTCGGCGCGTTGGCGATGACCGTCAGTCCGCCGCCGGTGACGGCGCCCGAAACCAGGGCATACTTGAATTCGTCGGTCAGGTTGGGCACCTGCGTTCCCAGGAAGGTGAGCGCCGCGTTGTCGGTTACGGCGGTCAGCGCGGTCGCGCCGTAATAGATGCTGGCGGCGTCCATGTGGGCGAACAGTTCCTTGAGCCACCAGCCCTGTTGTCCGCCCAGCGTGACCAGCCCGGCGAGAAAGCAGGCCACCATCAGCCCCTCGCGCAGGATCAGGCGATCCTGGTGTTGCGGATAGGCGCTCGCCACGAACATGAAGAGCAGGAAAGCGCCGACGAAGACTGGCGGGTCATGGGAAAAACAGACGATGACGAAAAGCAGGAGGAGATGGATCGTCATCATTCCCGCCGGAACCTTGTTCGACGTTTCGGCGGCCGGCAGGTCGACGCGTCCCAGCGCCTTGTGAAAGAGCAAGGTAAGGATGGTCGCGTTGAAGCATACCGCCACCGCGCTGCGCCAGCCGAACTGGGTCAGCATGAAATGGGAATCCCAGTTCCAGGCATGGGCGACCATGAGCACCGGCGGCGCGGCAAAATTGGTCAGTGTGCCGCCGATGGAGACATTCACGAAAAGCGTGCCGATGGTGGCGTACATCAGGCGGGGCGAGATGTTCTTGCTGTAATACTGTTCCTTCAGCATCAGGGCGGCCAGGGTCATGGCGGCTGGCTCGGTGATGAAGGAACTCAGAAGCGGCGTCACGGACATGATGGTGAAATAAACCGCGACCGGCTTCGAGACCGGCAGCAGGGAGGAAACCCCGCGCACGATCAGCGCGGAAAACTGGATGATTGGCCGGGAGGCGGCCATCACCATGATGGTGAAGACGAACATCGGCTCCTTGTATTCCAGGCTTTTGAGATAATCCACCGCCGCCTGGGCGCCGCCGCCGATGCTGCCGCCCTGGAAGGCGCTGAAAAGGGCGATGAAAAGCGTGAGCGCCACCGCCCAGACGCCAAAGACCGTCTCCACCTCGGCCAGCAGCCGCCACATCCCCGCATTGGCGGGATTTCTGACGGCCAGTTTCTCAAAAATGCCGACGGAAAAGGTGTGCAGGATGGCGATGGCGAACAGGGCGGTTCCGACGATCTGTAGGGTGGTAGGCGTCATGATCGGGACAGGGCAAAGGAAAGGGGCGAATCATATCAGGAATCCCTGTCTCCGGGTTTTCCGGACGCGTCCGCGCGGATTGCAATGACCAGATCATCGAAATCCGATAACCATCATCAACTTACGCCATTGACTGTCACGAACTTTTGAATCCGTCCCCTCCGATCCTGTCATCGTTTTGTCACAAATCCGGCGTAAAGTGCGCGCTGTTTTCTGTTACAAGGAACGCGGCGGTGAACGTTTCGAGATCGGCCCTTCGTCATTGGATGTGGATGCGCGAGCTTTTTTCATGGTAGAAAACCTTTCCCTCTCGCCCGCGCCCACATCCGGCCAGGGGGAGCGCGGCGCGCGGCGCGGCGTTTCCAACGCCTTTTCCGACCTCGTCTTTGGCCTTTTGACGCGCGGCGCGGCGCTCTTCACGCTGGCCTTGCTCCTGGGCATCATCGTCTCCCTCGTCATCGGCGCGTGGCCCGCCATCGAACGCTACGGACTGGGATTCCTGACCCATAACGTCTGGGATCCCGTGCGGGAAGACTTCGGCGGACTGGTCATGATCTACGGCACCCTGGCGACTTCGGCCATCGCGCTTCTGATTGCCGTGCCGGTGAGTTTCGGCATCGCGCTCTTTTTGACGGAACTCTCGCCCATCTGGTTGAAGCGCCCATTGGGCGCCGCCATCGAATTATTGGCGGCGGTGCCTTCCATCGTCTATGGCATGTGGGGGCTGATGGTGTTCGGGCCGGTGCTCGCGCGTTATGTGCAGCAGCCGCTGCAAGCCTGGCTGGGCGACGCGCCGGGCTTTGGGGCGCTGGTTTCCGGGCCGCCGGTGGGCATCGGCATCCTGTCGGCGGGGATCATCCTTTCCATCATGATCATTCCCTTCATCGCCTCGGTGATGCGCGACGTCTTCGAGGTCACGCCGCCGCTCCTGAAGGAATCGGCCTACGGACTGGGCGCGACCACCTGGGAAGTTATCCGGCATATCGTCCTTCCCTATACCCGCGCGGGCGTGATGGGCGGCATCATGCTGGGGCTGGGACGCGCGCTGGGCGAGACGATGGCGGTCACGTTCGTCATCGGCAACATGAACCAGTTGCGTTCGCCCTCGCTCTTCGAGGCCGCCAACAGCATCACGTCCGCGCTGGCCAACGAATTCGCCGAAGCCGCGCCCGGCATGCACCAGGCGGCGCTGATCTACCTGGGGCTGATCCTCTTCCTGATTACCTTCGTGGTGCTCGTCTTTTCCCGCCTCCTCTTGCTCAGGCTGCAAAAAAATGAAGGGAGACGCGCATGAACGGCCCCGCCCGTCCTGACCCGAAGCTTCGCGCGGCGTTTTTCGCCCGCCGCAAGTGGATGAACCGGGTGGCGCTCGCCCTTTCGCTCGTCGCCATGATCTTTGGCGTCTTTTGGCTCATGTGGATTCTATGGGAGACCCTCTGGCTCGGATTCGGGGGCTTGAGCCTTACGCTCTTTACCCAGAGCACGCCGCCGCCCAACGACGCGGGCGGGCTGGCCAACGCGCTTTTTGGCTCCTTCATGATGGTGGCTTTGGCGACCCTCGTCGGCGCGCCGATTGGCGTTCTCTCCGGCGTCTATCTGGCCGAATACCATCCGCGCGGGTGGCTCGCGGTCACGGTGCGCTTCGTAAACGATCTCCTGCTTTCCGCGCCTTCCATCGTCATCGGCCTGTTCGTCTATGCGGTAATCGTCATCCGTTTCCGGCAGTTTTCCGGCTGGGCGGGGGCGGCGGCGCTCTCCCTCATCGTCATTCCCGTGGTCATCCGCACGACGGAAAACATGCTCGCGCTGATTCCGTCGAGCCTGCGCGAGGCGGCCTACGCCTTGGGCGCGCCGAAGTGGAAGGTGATCGTCCATGTGACCCTGAACGCGGCAAGGGCGGGCGTGGTGACCGGCATCCTGCTTGCCGTGGCGCGCATTTCCGGCGAAACCGCGCCCTTGCTTTTCACGGCCTTGAACAACCAGTTCTGGACGAGCGGACTTTCCGGCCCCACCGCCAACCTGCCCGTGACCATTTTCCAGTTCGCCATGAGTCCCTATGAAAACTGGCAGCAACTGGCCTGGGTCGGCGTCTTTCTCATCACCCTCGCCGTGCTGGGACTCAACATCCTGGCGCGCCTTTTGTCCCGCCATAAATGACATGACCATCATGACCGACACGCCCGCTTCCGCTCCCGCCTCGCCGCCCAAGATGTCCGTGCGCAACCTGGACTTTCATTACGGCAAGTTCCACGCGCTCAAAGATATCAATCTCGATATTCCAGGCAACCAGGTCACGGCGTTCATCGGCCCTTCGGGCTGCGGCAAGTCCACGCTTTTGCGCGCCTTCAACCGGATGTTCGAACTTTATCCCGACCAGCGCGCGACGGGGGAAATCCTCCTGGACGGCGAGAACCTCCTGACCTCGAAACAGGATGTGGCGCTGATCCGCGCCCGCATCGGCATGGTCTTCCAGAAGCCGACGCCTTTTCCCATGTCGATTTTCGACAACATCGCCTTCGGCGTGAAACTCTTCGAAAAACTCTCGCAGGTCGACCTGGAAGAGCGCGTGGAATGGGCGCTCAAGAAAGCCGCCTTGTGGGACGAGGTGAAAGAAAAGCTCTTCCAGGGCGGCGCGAGTCTTTCCGGCGGGCAGCAGCAGCGGCTGTGCATCGCGCGCTGCATCGCCATCCGTCCGGAACTCCTCCTGTTCGACGAGCCGTGCTCGGCGCTCGATCCGATTTCCACCGCCCGCATCGAGGAATTGATCGCGGAACTGAAAAAGGACTACACGGTCGTCATCGTCACCCACAACATGCAGCAGGCGGCGCGGGTGAGCGACTATACGGCCTATATGTATCTGGGCGATCTCGTGGAATTCGGCGAAACCGAACAGATGTTCTTCAAACCCAATCGTCGTGAAACCGAGGATTACATCACGGGCCGTTTCGGCTAGACCATCATGAGCGAAAAACATCTTTCTTCCCAATTCGACAGCGACCTGAACAGCGTTTCCTCGCAACTGATGGAAATGGGCGGCCTGGTCGAAACGCAGATCCAGCGCGCCATGCAGGCGCTGGCGATTTTTTCCGTGACGCTCGCCGATGAGGTCATCCAGGTCGAAGATCGGGTAGACGGCATGGAAGTGGCGATAGATCGGGCGCTCACTTCCACCGTCGCGCGACGCCAGCCCGCCGCCCGCGATCTGCGCCTTTTGCTGGCGGTTTCCAAGATCACCACCAACCTGGAGCGCGCGGGCGACGAAGCCCAGAAAATCGCGCGCAAGGTCAAATCCATCGTGGAGAACGGCGAAGCCCGCGACATGCCGATTGGCGATTTGCGCCTGTCGGCTGACCTGGCTTCCAGCCTCGTCCGCCGGTCGCTCGACGCCTTTGCCCGCCTGGATGTCGCCGCCGCCATTTCCATCGTCAAGGAAGACGACCTGATCGACCGCGAATTCAAGGGTTTTACCCGCAAACTCATCACCTACATGGTGGAAGACCCGCGCACCATCAGCGAAAGCCTGGATTTGCTCTTCATCGCCAAGGCGGTGGAGCGTATTGGCGATCACGCCAAGAACATCGCCGAATACGTCATCTACATCACCTGGGGGATGGATGTGCGTCATCGTCCGCTGGCGGAAGTCGAGGCCGCCTTGCGGGAAAACCAGGCAGACGACGGCCCGTCATGATCCAGGCTTTCACGCCCAGGCCGCGCGTTCTGGTCGTCGAAGACCAGGCCGACATTCTGGAACTCATCGTGGTCAATCTGCGCCACGGCGGTTTCATGCCCGTCGCCGCCGAAGACGGACGCGCGGCCCAGCGGGAACTGAACGCCATCCTGCCCGATCTCATCCTGCTCGACTGGGTGCTGCCCGGCGGACAAAGCGGACTGGATCTGGCGCGTCAGTGGCGCGCCGCGCCGCGCACGCGAAACGTGCCCATCATCATGCTCACCGCCCGCAGCGAGGAAAGCGACAAGGTGGCGGGGCTGGAAAGCGGCGCGGACGACTACATCACCAAACCCTTTTCCAACCGCGAACTCCTGGCGCGCATCCACGCCCTGCTGCGCCGCCGCGCGCCCGAACAGCTTGCCGATCGCGTCAGCCTCGGTGCGCTGATCCTGGACGCTGGCGAAGCGCGCGTCCATTATCGCGGCCAGGAAATCCGCCTCGGCCCCACCGAATTCCGCCTGCTGCATTACCTGATGAAACATCCCGGACAACTCATGAGCCGCGCCCAATTGCTCGACCGCATCTGGGGCGACCATGTTTTCATCGAGGAGCGCACCGTGGACGTGTGCGTCAAGCGTTTGCGCCACGCGCTGGGCGAAGCCGGACAATGGATCGAAACCGTGCGTTCCGGCGGGTATCGCCTGAAAAAGCCGTGAGTCGCCTTCTTGCCCCTTTCCTCTGCATGCTCGTCGCCGGCTTTTGCGGCGGCCTTTTCTGGGACGCGACGCCTGCCGCCATCAGCCTGGGCGCGCTCGGCGGCGGCGCGCTGGGGCTGACGCTCTGGCTCTTCTGGGATGACTGGCGCGCGAGCCTCCTGATCGACTGGCTGCGCCGCCTGCAAAACGCGCCGGACACCCCGCCGCCATCCAGGCTTTCCGGCGTGTGGCGCATGACGGCGGAACGCCTGCTCCGCCTGTTGCGTCAGCAGCGCCAACAGGAAAAGCGGTTTTCCCGCCGCCTGGACGACATCCGGGACGCCCTGCACGCCTCCCCCAACGGCGTCATCATGCTGAACGGCGCGGGGCGCATCCGCTGGCTGAACCATTCCGCCTGCCGGCATTTCGGCCTGGACGAGACGCGCGACATCGCGCAGACCGTCACGCATCTCCTGCGCGACCCGGTTTTCATCGCCTACTACGCGCGGCGCGACTTTTCGCGCGGGATCACGGTGGATAGTCCGCTCGCCACCCCCGGACGCCCCTTGCGCCTGACCGTGCGGATTTATCCCTACGGCAAAAAAAGCCTGTTGATCCTTTCCCAGGACGCCACCGCCATCGAACGGAACGAAATCATGCGGCGCGATTTCGTCGCCAATGTCTCGCACGAACTGCGCACGCCGCTCACCGTGCTGTCGGGCTTCATCGAAACCCTGCAAACCCTGCCGATCGACGAGGACGAGCGCCGCGACTGCCTCGCGCGCATGGCGCGTCACGCCGGACGCATGCAGAACCTGATCGGCGACCTGCTCGCGCTTTCCCGGCTGGAAGCCAGTCCTCCGCCCGATTCCGGAGAATGGACGCCGGTCAGGACGCTCTTTTCCGCCTGTGCCGCCGAAGCGCGGGCGCTTTCCGCCGTCGCCGCGAAAGTCTCCGGGGCGGCGCAACCCCACGAGATCGTCTTTCCTTCCGAAGCGGAACTGGATGCCGAAATCGCCGGCAGCGCGGACGAACTGCAAAGCGCCTTCATCAACCTGATCAGCAACGCCGTCCGCTACACCCCGCTTGGCGGGCGCATCGAAATCCGCTGGACGCCAACCCTTGAGGGCGGCGCGGCCTTCGTTGTGCAGGATAGCGGCCCCGGGATCGCCCCCGAACACATCCCCCGGCTCACCGAACGGTTCTACCGCGTCGACTCGGGCCGATCGAGCGAGAGCGGCGGCACCGGCCTGGGACTTTCCATTGTCAAACACGCGCTGCAACGCCACGACGCCCGCCTGGAAATCGACAGCGCCCCCGGCGCGGGCGCGCGCTTTGCGGCCATCTTCCCGGCCAAACGGATTCGCCCGATATGACCCGATCCCCACGGGACGCCGCATTTCAAGCGGCCCGCGAGGGCTTTGCTGTCCGCAAGGGCTTCGCGGCCCGCGAGGGCCATGCCTGAAACGCGCCCAACCTCGTCAGAAGCGGGAAGCGAAGCGACGAAGCCATCCCGATCCGTAACCCGCGGCTCGATGCGCCGGTAATTTTTCCGCCCCCCCTGCCTTCCGCCCAGCAAGAAATTAGCGACAGCCCTTCAGGGCTGTCGGTCTGACGCCATTGGGAAGGGGTTTCTTTCCCCTCCCCAATGGCTACGGTCGAAACCCCGGCCGTAGGTAAGGGGTCTCAACCTTCGCGCCTTACTTACGGGCGGGGTTTCAAACCGGAGTTGGTTTTTAGATGAAAAAACGGAGGCGTTGCCGCCTCCGTTCTCAAAAGGTTCCGATCTCCGGGGAGATTAGAACGTGTGCTTCAGGCCGAACTGGATGCCGCGCTCGTAAGCGTCAACTCGCTGACCGGCGACGTTAATTCCAGCGCCATTGGAAGCGTCATCCACGCCGGCCAGACGGACATCGTCATTGTTGATGTCCGAATAAGCGGCGTAGAAGTTGGTGCGCTTGGAAAGGGCGTAGGTGTAGCCAATCGCCCATTGCTTGGCCTTCTCGCCATCTAAGCCGAGATCGCCGCCGCTGTACTTCGACTGGGTGTAGGACGCCTGGATGGCATTCTTGCCAAACGGCACCGTCACGCCGAGATGCCAGACCTTGTGCTTGAGGCCGTCAGCAGGATCAAGGGAGCTTTTCAGCTTGGTCTGGTCGTAGAACGCGCCCAGCTTGACCACTTTGAAGTCATAGGTGCCGCCGAACGTCAGCGTCGTGAGTTTGGCGTCACCGATAGCAAGCAGCACGTTAGCGTCATTCTTGATCCGCTGATAGGAGAAACCGACATCCA
The DNA here is from genome assembly GCA_031258715.1 of Zoogloeaceae bacterium. Classification (GTDB taxonomy): domain Bacteria; phylum Pseudomonadota; class Gammaproteobacteria; order Burkholderiales; family Rhodocyclaceae; genus Azovibrio. The sequence continues at coordinate 322 of JAIRMN010000226.1, read as the reverse complement.
GCGGACCGTTGGTGTAGCGCGGCAGCAGCGCGACCGTCTTGAAGTCCGCGTCGTTTTCCGGGGTTTCCTGGCCGATTGCGCTGGTGGCGTAAGCCGCCGTCACGTTGAACCCGCCAAAGGAGGGGGAAACATAGGCGATGGCGTTGTCGACGCGATCCGGATCCCAGGCGGCGGTGCCAAAAACCGGGCCGTCGGTATACACATTGCGGTATTGACCGACGGTGCCCGCGCCGAAGGGGTCGATGGAAGCGAGGAAGCCATGACGCGGCGCGACCAGGCGGCCCGCGATGGAGGTGCCCCAGTTGCCGGTGAGTCCCAGGAA
>JAIRMN010000206.1 GCA_031258715.1 Zoogloeaceae bacterium | reverse complement strand
TTGTTGGCCGCCTTGTCGTGTCCCCACGCGGTGGCGATACGGTAAAAACGCTCGACGACGGGGTAGACCGCCGGGTCTTCTTTCAGCCGGTTCTTCTTGTAACGCCAGTTGGCGTACTCAAAGAGCAAGTCGGCTTCCGGGTCGCGGGGCGGGATGCGATCCTTCTCGTAGACGCAGGTAAAGTCTAGCCGATGCTGATCTTCGAATCGGGTAGGGATGGCAGACATGTCGGTTGGCATCTGATGGCTCCGGGGTTCGTATTCGACGTCGGTGCAGCCCACGAACAGCAGGCTGAGAAGAAGAGCGGGAAACATTCGCATGTTCGTGCCGCTCAATCTTTGTTGGTGATTTTGGGATCGGTGCGCAGGAAGCCGCACAAGGAGGCGATGGGCGCTTTCTCGTTTTTCTTGTTCTTTGCGTTCTCGTTGATGATGTCACGCCACGCCTCAAACGCGGCTTCCATGTCGTCCATCGCCCCCCGTCCGTTGGTATGCTGCCGCCACAAATCCCGTCTGGCCTGTTGCGTGATCTCCGGGCGGTGATGGGCGATGTTCATCTCCGTGTCCACTTCCATACTCCGGCTGTTGATGTTGGCGCTACCCAAGGTCATGTAGGTCTCGTTGATGATCATCAGCTTCGAATGAACATAAACCTCCGGCCACGGCCCGCCACGTTGGACCTTTAGTTCCCTGACCTTTGCCTGCTTCGCCTCCAGGCGCTTCATGAGCATTTCCCATTTCACCCTGAGCGCTTCGTTTCTCCCGTAACCAGGCTGCGTGTGGGCAGCTTGCCTGTCATATTCGCGCTGATTCTCGATGGCCTTTTCGGCCTCTTCCCGATCCTTCTCGGCCTGCTTGATTTGCTTATCCAAATCCCAGACGCGCTTTTCCGGCGTGTCCGGCGCAGTGAGTGTGCAGACGTGTATCTTCAGACCGGGACGCTCTTCAGGAACAATGGTCTCGCCGCCCGCCAGCTTGTCCCGTTGAGCCTTGAGCCTCTTGACCTCTGCCTCCCATCCGTTGATCTGCTCCTGATTTCTCTTCTTGGCCTCCTCGGGAGCAAGAAATAAAAGCGCGCCCAGCGCTTTCGCTTCTCTCAGGTTCCCTTCAGCGTGTTCGATCCGCGTCTCCAGGTCATCGACGCGATTCTGCCGCGTCACTTCGGGAATCGTGTCTGACCGCCCCAGAATGTCGAGCATTTCGTAAGTCTTCTGCGTCCCGGAACCAATGCCCGCGTCGCTGCTGTTGGTCACCACAAACAGATAGAGCGAATCGTGTTTCGCCGGATCGCGACCGCAATGGCTCTGTTGCCGCGCAACTTCCAGAATCGCATCCGCCAGCGGCGGCCAACGAAAATACTGGTTCTTAATGTAAATGTAATGACTGGCATTCTTGACCACATGCAGGTACGTGTTCATGATGTCGTACTTGCCGTACTGCGGCTGCGTGCGGATGATCTGGCCCGCGATCAGCTTGTCTTTCAGGAACCCGCCCCATTCCTTCACCGGCTCGTCCTTCGGCCCCAACTTCGAGGTGTAAACCGGGAAACTGTTGAAGTAGTCATGATCCACCCCCTGCCATCCAGCAAAACAATGCGGGAAGGATAATGAGTAAATGGACGAAAGGCAAGCGCCCGGGGGAAACGGATAAGATTGGAAATTTCCCAAGACAAAACGCCTCATGTCCTTTCTGTATGCCTTGCTGGTCTTCTGGAATTTCCTCCGCTGCCGGATGAAATCCCTGATGTTTCGCGGACTTCCCCGTTCCCCTCATTTCCGCCGCCGCCGACTTGCGACTCCCGCGCTTTCGCGTCGCCGCAAGCCTTTGTGGGTTGTCGAGGCCGTGTTGCGCATTCGGGCGCATTGCCCGCAATACGGATATGGCCGCGTGGCCGTAACCTTCAATCGGCTCCCGGCACATCTCGGTTTCCCGTTCCTTTGTCGCCATAACCATACGCCATCACCAATACGAGATCGCCTGTCTGCGCCGGAATTTCAGGAAACGAATACCCATCGAAACGGCAAGGAACGAAACATGGGCGCTGGATTTGACCGGACGGACGGATGAAACCGGCAGAATCCACGCCATCCTCGGCCTGCTGGATCATGGGTCGCGCAAACTCCTGCGCCTCAAACCCCTGGTGCGGCAATGCGCCTGGAGCTTGCTGGAGCATCTTTGCCTAGCCATTGCCGCGCACGGCAAACCCCGCTCCCTGCACATGGATAATGCCCCGGTGTTTCACGCGAAAGTCTTTTGCCGGGCCTTGCGCTGGATGGGGATTCGTCAGCGGTTCACCAGACCGGGCTGTCCCTGGATGAATGGGCGGATCGAGCGTTTGTTCGGAATGCTCAAGAAAGTGCTGAAGTCCGTTTCCTTCCGGGATGAACAGGCGCTTGGTCTGTTGCTGGCAAGATTCTGTTTCGCCTACAACACGCTTCGACCGCATTCGGCACTTGATGGCAGAACGCCCGATGAGGCGTGGCATGGCATCAACCCTTACGGGACACCGTTTCGGAATCCGGTCTTCATCCACCTTGGAATGGATGAAATGAGTGGAGTTTACTGGCGACGATGAGGGAAAATCATCTTGCGGAAAGAAACCATGAGGGTGCACAAACATGGTGGAAACGTGCGCCTTCTTCAAAGAAAAGGGAGGAAAACTGACCAGAAAACAGGCAAAACCAGAGAAAATTTACAAAATCATGGCGCAACAACATGCAAAATCCGGGTGGGAATCAAGAAAAATATACCGCCGGATTATTCAGATCGCTTATTGTACGGTTGTACGGGACACTGATGGCGCCTTATCCGCGTCGGAAGATGGGCGTCAGGAGCCAAGAAAGGGTTACGCCCAGTGTGGTCGTCAGGCCCAAGGCGTAGAGCGCGGGGGTGGCGGAGAGGGAGAGCAGGCCGAAGGAAGCGAGGGTGAGTGTGGCGGCGAGTGTCGTTGCCAGGAGGGTATGGGCGTGGGTTCGGCGGGCGGCGAGAAAAATGGCGTAATCGACGCCCATGCCTAGGGTGAGCAAGAGGGCGAGTATGCTCAACATCTGCGCGGGAATGCCCAGATAGCCCATGATGGCGAGCGTCGTCAGCCCCGCCAGCAGCGCCGGCGTGAGCAGACGCCAGACTTCGCGCCGGAAGAACGGATAAAGCAGCAAGGGAAGCAGGAGACAGGCGGCAAAGAGGGTTCGCGTGAGCGTCTGCCGGTAGCGTTGCATCTGATCGGAAATGTCGCGCGTCTGGTCTATCCAGGTCACGCCTTCGACGGCAAGTCCCGATAACGTCCCCGCCGTTTCCTGTCCCCGCAAGCCTTTCAGGAGTACCATGCTCGCGTGTTTTCCGGGTTCTGTTTCGCCCAGCCAGAGGGCGGCGCCCTGCCGGAACGGGAGGTTCAACCCGGCTTTTGGCGTCAAAAAGGGCGCGTCCGTTTCTTCCGCCCAGCTTTCGGGAAGTTCCATCTCTCTTGCTATCGCCTTGCGGGTGGCCGCCAGCTTTTTTCTTTGTCCTGCCCGGTTTTCCTCTTGCCTCGCTTCCGAAGGCAGCCAGCGGCTCGACGCCTCGAAGCCATCGATCTGGCCAGCCGCCATCAAGGGACGCAGGCGCGCGATCAGGGCTTCTTCCTTTCGCAAGACATCTTCCGCGTTTTCGGCGGTGACGAGGAACATCTGCGCGGGGCTGGGCAGTTTCAGGATGGCGGAGACTTCGCCCTGTTCCGCCATCAGGCCGGGATTGCCGGTAAAGAGGCTGCGAATGTCGTCGTTCGTCCGCAATTGCGCGAGTCCCCCCGTGACGAAGACGGCGAGGACGAGCGCCATGCCCCGGGCTTTGGGGGTGTTTTTCCAGCGTGGCCAGCGATCGAGCAGGCGAGCCATTCCGTAGGCGTTTCCAGGGAGCGGCAGGGTTTGCGGCAACAGATAGGGATAAAAGCAGACGACGCTCATCCACGCGCCAAAAATACCGCAGACGGCGAAAACCGCCATCTGTTTCAGGCCAGGAAAAGGCGTGAGCGCCAGCGCCAGATAAGCGAGCGCGGGCGCGATCAGCACCATGCACAGGGTTGGCAACAGGCGCCGGAAGCGTTCTCCTGACGGTTCCGTGTTGCCCAGGTGTTGCGCGAAAACCAGGATGGCATAATCGGCCGCCACCCCGATCAGGCTCGCGCCAAAGACCATCGTTATAATATGCACCCGATCGAAGAGCGAAAACACGCAGAAGATCGCGACGAGCGTGCCAGAGACGAGCGAGATGAAAATGAGCTTCAGGGCGCGCGCGCTCTGGAAGATGAGGCCGACCAGGAGAAAACAGGCAAAAAGCGACCCTAGGCCGATCAGTCGCATTTCCTCTTCCGCCTGCCTTGCTGCCGCCGCCGCATGCAACGCAACGCCCGCGCGCAGAAGCCGCGCTTCCGGAAACGCCTGCCGCAGCGCCTGTTGCGCGGCGTCGAGACGCGCCATCAGCGTTTCCTGCAAGTCTCTGTCGAAGGCGCTGCCGGAGAGCGTGTAGATGAGCGCCGCGTGGATGCGCCCCTCGTGTTCCACCATCAGTTCGCCGCCAGAGGGTCTGAGCGGCGTCGCCTCGCCCAGGCTCTGCAGCCAGTTGCCGAAAAAGCCAAACGGATCGGAAAGCCAGTGGATGCCGCCCGCCGCGAAAGGCGTATAAGCCAGCGCCAGGGCGCGGCTTTGCGCTTCTTCCGGCGTGGCGAGGGAAAGCCATTCCCGGTCAGCCTCGCTCATCAGTCCCTGCCGATAGGGAAAATAGAAGTCGATGGGAAAGGCCGCCGCCGCGACCTCGTTCTCTTCTGTCATTTCCGCATCCGCCAGCGCCGAACGCAGCATTTGCGCCGCTTGCCGGGTGCGGGCGGCGTCCGTCGTGGAAACCAGGAACGCCAGTTGCCGCTCGCCCTTTGCGGAAAGCGCCTTCAGCGCCGCTTCCAACGCCGGATGTCGTCCATCCCTGGGCAGGAGGGCGAGCAGATCGGTATCCACGCGATCCGAGTACGCCGTCCGTTGAAGAGCCAGGAAACCCGCGATGAAAAGAAGCAGGAGAAGCCAGAAAAAAGCCAGCAGGCAATGGCGGCGGGTATGGCTTTTCATCTTCGCGCTTTCTGAAGAGAACGGTCACTCGAAGCGTTTTTGCTCATCTTCCGCAAGTTCCCGCGCGTAGGTCTGACCCCGGAATTCAATGCGTGTGACATCTCCCGCGGCGTTTTCCATTTCCACGAGGGTGATGTCGCGCCCACCCGTCAGCCGGAGCGCCTTGATCAGGCGGGCAAGGTTTTTGTCCTTCGGGGTGAAATCCAGCCGCCAGGGTTCATCCGCCTCCGCCGCGCCGCTATAGTTGAAAATTTGCGCCAGGGCAGCCACGTCGCCGGAAAGCACTGAAAACAGGATGCCATTGACGATGCCAACCACGGGTTCTTGCTTCGTGTCGAGTTTCATCAGCGTTTTACCATGGTCATCCGTCTGGAGGATTTCACCGCGAGTCAGGCGCGTGACCTGCGTGAAAGGACGAGCGGTTTCCCAGATGACGCCATGATCTCTGGCAACAAGAAAACGGCCGTGGGAAAGCAGCGGCTTTTTGATCTGGACGAGATGGCGAGTTTGCTGGAATTCGCCGCGAATGACCGGGGAGGCGGTCAATTGCTGGGCGACTGTCTCCAGCAGATTTTTTTCGGCGGCGCAAAGCGAAGGCGCGGCGAAAACCAGCAGGAAAGCGGCGATGCGTCCGGCAAGGGATATGTTCATTTGAGACCCAGTCTTTCAAGGAGGATGACGGGACTTTCCAGGCGCATTTCCCGGTTGCGCATATCCACCGCGACCTGCACGGTGTGACCGTAGGTGAGGCGTTTTTCAGTGGCGCGATCGAGAACCTGGTAGGCGATTTTCAGCCGGTTTTCCCATTCCGTCAAAAACGCCCTGACCTCGATTTCCTGCTGGTAGTGGAGGGGCTGGGCATAGCGGATGAACAGCTCGATCACTGGCCAAGCATAGCCGGACGCCCGCATTTTCGGGTAATCGTAACCGATGGACTGCAAGAGGGCGACGCGCGCCAGTTCAAAGTAGCGCACATAATGCCCGTGCCAGCAGATTTCCATCGGATCGAGATCGTGGAAGGGAATTTTCAGCGTCACGCTTTTTTGCCAGCGGCTTTGCGGTGTCTTCATGCCGGGATTCTCATTGTAAAAAGGAGGTTCATGGGGTGGAAGGCTGCTGCCAGAACGGGAAAAAGTTGAACCATTGCAGGGGATTTTTCTGGCATTCCTCGGTCAGCGCGGCGACATAGCCTTGCGCGTAGGATCGGATGGCCGCCTGGCGGTCGCGGCGCGGCAGGAGGATGCGCTCGGCCAGCGGGCGGAGCGTGACCAGGAAGGTATCGCCGCGCCGGGCGCTGAAGAGCGTAAACACCGGACATCCCAGCGCGGCGGCCAGCACATAGGGGCCAATGGGAAAAGGCGCGGGCGCGCCCAGGAAGGGCAGGACGAGGGTGGCGGCGGCGGCGGCGCGCAAATCGACGGGAACGCGATCACCCGCGATGACCACCATCCCGCCCGCCGCGATACGCTCCGAAAGCCGCATCGCGGCGGTGAAGTCGATGCGGTCTACCTGGATGAGTTCGAAGGCCATCGCCGGGTTGAGGAGATCGAGCATCTGGTTGAAACGCCGGGCGTGGCGCGTGTAGACCAGTACCGTCAGCTTGATGTCGATGTGCGGACGGACGCGCGTGAGACAACGGCAAAGTTCGAGGTTGCCCAGGTGCGCGGTAATCAGCAATACGCCGCGCTTTTTGGCGATCAAATCCAGCACCGGCGCTTCACCTTCTATCCGGTAGGGAATTTCAAAGCTATTGTCATAGGCGAGCATTTTCTCCAGCAACGTTTCGCCAAAACACAGGAAATGGCGAAAGCTGTTGCGTCGCGTGGGCGCGGGCGTCGTTTTTCCGCTGCTGGCGTAGAGGCGTCGCAGGTATTCTCTCGATGCGCGGCGCGCCAGCGGGCGCGTGGCGAAAAACCAGAGGATGACGAAAAAAAGCAAAAGGCGAAACGGCCTCGCGCCAAGGACGCGATACACCCGGAACAAAAAGCGCGTCCCGCCGACGAACCCAGCTTCGCTGATTTTCGCCCAGTGCATCTGTTATCGTTCCCGCCACCGGCAGAGCAGGCGCGGCATGCGCCGCAACATGCCGAAAAAAAGACGGGCGTGCATGAGGGAAATGGAAAGGTTGTCATGCCAGGGACGAAAATTCGATAGTCCGCCCGCCGGGTAGCGCACCGCAACCGGCAGATTGACGATGGGCGCGCGCGCCCAGTCCAGCCGCACCAGAATTTCCGCGTCGAAGCTCATGCGTTTCGCGTGGCCGAGCACGGGGAGGAGCGGCATGACGGCGGCCAGCGGATAGACGCGCAAGCCGCACATGGAATCGACGATGCGAAACGACAGGGTGTTGATCCACACCCAGACATGCGTCAGGTAACGCCCGTAGCGTCGTCCACGGGGAACGCTTTCGTCATATCTCGGAAAGGCGGTGATGACGGCTTCCGGCCGGTCGGCGGCGGCTTTCAGGAAATCGGGCAGCGCCGCCAGATCGTGCTGGGCGTCGGCGTCGATCTGCATGACGTGGCTGGCCTCTGTCTGGCGCGCGGCATAGTCGAGGCCGGTGGCGACCGCGGCGCCCTTGCCGCGATTTTCCGGGTGGCGCAAGAGGGTGATGTCCGTCCTTTCAGCGGCCAGCGCCGCCAAGACGCGCGCCGTGGCGTCGTCGCTGCCGTCATCGACCAGAATGACCGGCAAGGCCTGCGCGCGCAGGGCATCGACCACCGCGCCCACGTTGTTGCCGTGGTTGAAAACGGGAATGAGGGCGACGAGGTTCATGCGCGCACATCCTCCGTAAAAACCAGCGTTCCCCGCGAACAGGGCGTTCCTGCCAGCGTGTAGGCAAATTCAATCTCCCGTTTGTCGGGACGCCAGACGAGGTCGAGGCAGGGCGCGTCGTTGGGACGGATCAGGTGCTGGAACTTGAGGCCGTTCATGCGGGTTATCGAGGCGCTTTGGGGATTGAGGCTGAAATGCAGGTGCGCGAAATGCGCCGCCCAGTCGATTTGCGTCACGCCGGGCAGCACGGGCAAATCGGGAAAGTGACCGTCGAACCAGACGAGATTCGGGCCGCAATGCAATTGCAGGCGCGCCCTGCCCATGCTTTCGTCCTGGCTTTGCGCCAGACAGAGCGCGTGCGGCAGGGTGGGCGCGAACAGACGTTCGAGATCGCCCTGCGTTGACTTGCCCATGTCGTTGGTCGGCAATGTCGTCACGTAACGCCATCGGCGCGGCAGGGCGACGGGCTCAATCCGTTCGCGCAGCGCGGCGCGCAGAAAGCGATCGAAACGCGCCTTGCCTAGGCGTTCTTTGCGCGCGTTGCCCGCGGGCGTCAGGATGGCGGCCACGCCAAGGAGGAGCCGTCCCTCGTGCTCATGCTGGAGCGGCACGACGCGCGCCTTGTCGATATCGGGCAGGCGAAGGAGCGCCACTTCCACCTGCGTCAGGGAAATCCTTTTTTCGCCGATCTTGACCAGTCGATCGGCGCGTCCTAGGAGTTCCAGTCCGCCGCCCTGTTCGTCCAGGCGGGCAAAGTCGCCGGAAAGAAAACCGCTTTTGCGTTCGGAAAGCGAGAGGGCGGGTGACTGGATCCGCAGGCGGGAAGTGGCGGCATCCAAGCTGAAGCGCACGCCGGGCAGGGGTTGCCAGGGCGCTGTGCCGTGGCGGTATGCCGCCGCGCCGGTTTCCGTGCTGCCGTAGATTTCGGCGATCGGCGCTTTCAAAAATGCTGCGCCGCTGGCGGCGATTTCGTTGGCAAGCGGGCTACCCGCCGAGGTCGCCAGCCGCCAACGCGCGCGCGGCGCAAGTCCCAGCGAAGCGTCCGTCAGGTGTTTCAGGAAGGTGGGCGAGGTGACGAACAGGTAATCCGCGGCGGGCAGGCGTTCGAGGTCTTCAGGGTAACGGCATTTTTCCACCACGTAAGGCCGGGCGAAAAGCAGGGGCCAGAGGACGAAGAAGGCCAGCCCGTACATGTGCGGATGCGGCACGCTGCTGACGAAACGGGTTTCCGGCGTGAGCTGCGCGCCGAAGGCGGTTTCCAGCATCTGGCTCTCGGCGCGTGACTGGGCGAGGGTTTTTTCGACGGGCGTGGGCTTGCCGGTCGAACCGGAAGTAAAGAGCGTGAAGCCGGGATGGACGGGATCGCGACGGGAACGAGGCAGGGCGCGCGCTGTTGTGTGCCAGTTGGAAAGGGCGTTTGCCGGATGTTCGCGTCCAATCCAGGGCAGCGCCAGCGCCTTGCGTGTCGCGGGCAGGTCGTCACCCATCAGGGCGACTTTCATGTCCAGCGACCATGCGGCCAAAAGCCAGACATTGAAGGCATGGACATCCGGCTCGAAGAGCGCGATGGCGGGATGTCCCGCGAACGAGTCCATTTCCAGCGTCGCCAGCGAACGCCGCGCCAACGCGATGTCGCACAGGAAATCCGCGTGGGTGATGGGGCGTCCTTCCCGCCAGGCCACGATATGATGGTCTGTAGCGTCCGCCAGCGGGAAGCGGCGCGTAAAGTCACGCAAAAAGGCTTCAGGCATGGGGCGTTTCCCCTGGCGCGGTAGCGTGGGCGGCGTCTTGCGCGCGTCGCCGCATGCGGCGACGAAGCAGCCATTCGCCGCCGAACATCAGTCCCATGAGCAGATAGGCGACAAGGCCGTTGTAGATCGCCCAGACGCCTTCCCCGGCGTGGATGCTCCAGAGCGAAATCGCGCCATTTGCGATGAAGAACAGGCACCAGGCTTGCGTCACCCGGCGCGTGTAGCGCCTTCCGGATTCCGGTAGGCCGGGTTCAAGGCGTCGCGCCAGACGCTCAATCAGGGTTTGCTCCTGAGTAAGGCTGAAGGCAAAGACGAAGAGCAACATCAGATTGACTAGCACCGGATAAAACTGGATAGAAAGACTGGTGCGCCAGAAAATCGCGGCAATGCCAAGAAGTGCGACGAGCACGCTCGGCAGGAACCTGAACGGGCGCGGCAGGAAGGTGACGATAGAACCCCCCTTTTCCTTCCCGCCACGCCGAGGCAATGCCATCAGCAAGAACAGGATGCCGCACCACCAGAAAGGCCAGCCCTGCGCGTGACAAAACCAGAATAACAGCGGCAACGAGAATCCCAGGGCGAAGACGAACCCGCCGGGCATCAATTTTCCTGCGGCGGCGCGAGATAGACGCGGATGATGTCGCCCACGCTGCGGATTTCCTTGAATTCTTCCGGAGAAAGTTGCCGCCCGGCGCGTTTCCTGAATTCGATGGCCAGATCGACGGCGTCGATGCTGTCGATGTCGAGATCGCGGTACAGATCCGCTTCCGGCGTGATCCTTTCCGGAGGAATGCCGAACAGATCGGCCAGTAACTTGACGATCAGGGCATATGCGGCGTCTTTATCCATGCCATTTTCTCGTGCGGCGTTCATTGGGTTCTGTGGGCGGCGATGAAGTTGGCCAGGGCGCGCGTGGAAGCGAATATCTGGCGCGTTTCTTCGGATTCCGTCGAAATTTTCAGGCCATAGCGTTTTTGCAGACTGACGCCCAACTCCAGCGAATCGATGGAATCCAGTCCCAACCCCTCGCCAAAGAGCGGCGCGTCATCGTCGATATCGGCAGGCGCGACGTCTTCCAGATCCAGCGTTTCGATGATGAACGCCTTGACTTCCTGAACCAGTGCCCCTGTTGTCATTTCAATCCTTTTGTCCAAAAATTGATCCCTCTTGCGCGCGGCTACCGTTCGCAAGGATCGCAATGATAATAGAGGAGCCTTTTGCAAAACTCCGCATTTATCTGATCTCGATTGCTGCGCAGTCCAGCAAAAGAGAAACGAACGCCCATTTTCAGCATGATCTGGGTATCTATCCGATGATCATGACGCCCGTCCATGAATACTACCGCTGGCCTGCTTCTGATGCAACCTTGGCAATGTTGTCCAGCATGAGCTGATTCCCCATTTCCAGCCTGAGCCGGGGCTGCTGACGCTGAAACTGGAGCGGCGCGTCCATACGCTGGGCGCGTATCGGGACGTTTCGCCCACCCGAGCACCGGCACGGGACGCCGACCGTATGTGCGGGCCTAGATGGCAAACGCCTTGTCCAGGGCCGTGCCGGGAATTCCCCAGACACGCGCTCCGCGTGAGCGGCTGATGCTGGATCGTCCGCCGCGTCGAATCTGTCGTGCCACAAAGGTGGACAGATGTGAAACTCGTTACAGTTTTGCAAAAGGCTCGGTTGACATGTCTCACCTGATCGGATTAGCCTTTATCCGGCAACTTTCCAGGTGAATGTCGGCTTCTTGTGAGCCTGACGGCTCCGGGGATACCCCGGCGGCTTTACGGTAGTTGCGTTATCCTTGGCCTGAAATGCGGCACGCCTGCGGCGTGCAACGTGTTTCAGGCAGTACACGACAGGCTGGAAAGGCCGCCTCCTCCCTGATGTCGTCTGGAGGGTTTTATCCCCTTCCCAGTCACCACGGTCGAAACCCTGGTCGCAAGAAAGCTGTTCCAATCCCTGTGCTCGTGGGCGCTCGCGGGATTTCAAACCGGAGTTGGCTACGATGATGAACGTGATCCCTCCTTCTTCCCCGGCCAATCCTGTCGTTTGCGAGGTGGCCAGGGCGCTGGCGGACGCTTTCCTTGCCGGGGAAAACACGCCGGGCGCGATGCGGGAGAGGGGGATTCGCGCGCTGGGGCGTTCCTGGCCCTGGTTGGCACCGCTGACGTTACGCCTGCGTTTCGATCTGGGGAAGGACGCCTGGCAGCCTGGACAGCGTGACGCCATGCTTGCCCTGATCCTCGCCTTTCCCGCTTTTCAGGCCGCTTTTGAAACCGGCGATGAAGCGCCCCGGATAAAAACATATTTCTATCCAGTATTTCATGCGCGGATGGAAGAGCCGCCGCGCGCGCTGGCAGGGCTGGCCTTGTCGCCTTTGGCGACTTCCGGGGATCTGGCTGACTGGCTGGGCTTGTCGCCAGGGATGCTGGATTGGTTTGCCAATATGACGAGACGGGATGATGGCGTGGAAAAACGGGCGCATTACCATGCCCGGTGGGTTGCAAAGAAAAAAGGCGGCGCCCGTTTGATCGAAGCGCCCAAGGAGCGTTTGCGCGCCATCCAGCGGCGTATCCTGCGGGAAATCCTCGATGCCGTGCCGGTGCATCCCGCCGCCCATGGCTGTGTGCCAGGGCGTTCCGTTCTCGATAATGCCGCCTTGCACGTGGGTTCCCCCCTGTTGTTGAAACTTGATCTGCGGGATTTTTTCACCAGCATTCGCGCCAGCCGGGTTCACGCGTTGTTTCGCACCCTGGGTTATCCCCGAATGGTCGCTCGCCACCTGACCGGGATGACGACACACCGCACGCCGCTTCGGGTCTTGCGGGAAGTTCCCCAAGAGGAATACCCCAGTCCCGAGGAACGTCTGGGCCGCCAGATCTGGACGCGGCAGTTCATGGAACGACATCTGCCCCAGGGCGCGCCGACTTCGCCATCCTTGGCGAACTTGTGCGCTTGGCGATTGGATACGCGCTTGGACGGCGCGGCCCGGGAATGCCAGGCGCGCTACAGCCGTTATGTCGACGACATTGTTCTTTCATGTGCCGACGGCAACCCGGCCCGGGGGCGGCGCATTCTGGAGATGGTGCAAAACATCATCCTGGAAGAGGGATTTTCCCCCAACTGGCGCAAGACCCGGATGCTTTCATCGGGAGGATCCCAACGGATCACGGGACTGGTGGTGAACCGGCGCCCAAACCTGCCGCGCCGGGAATACGACCTGCTGAAGGCCATCCTGACCAACTGCCGTCGTCATGGCACGGCCAGCCAGAATCGTCATGGCCTGCCGGATTTTCGGGCGCACCTGTTAGAAGCTGTCTCAAGAAATAGTGAAAGGAGCCGATAATTGAAGAACATCAAGAACGGTGATGGAGGAAGCGATGTATCCCAGCGATCTGACAGAAGAGCAATGGGCGGTTCTCAAGC
>JAIRMN010000199.1 GCA_031258715.1 Zoogloeaceae bacterium | reverse complement strand
CTCATTGCCGTAACAATATATCATGCAGAAGGAAAAAAGCAAAACTGCCGGAAAATTCGAGAAGCGGCAAAAATCGCTTTACACGACTCCGATCGCGCCGGAGCGCCGGGCAATCCCCTCTTCCGTCCGCTGGCCGCTGGCCGTCCGCTGAAAAAAGGCAACGCCATGAATATTTCCGGCTTCGGCGGCTTTCGTGATCACGCCCTCCAGCAAGAAATTGGCGACAGCCCTTCAGGGCTGTCGGTCTGACGCCATTGAGGAGGGGTTTTTCTCCCCTCCCCAATGGCGTCGAAACCCCGGCCTGAAGGGCGGGGTTTCAAACCGGGGTTAGTTTTTGGACGAGGCAAGGAAAGGGAAAGCGCCGCCAGAAAAATCCCCCGCCACGAAGGCGGGGGGAAATCTCGAAGATATCGAGAGAGGGGGTGCGTTTTCACTATACGAGAGACGCCCCTTATCAGGTGTCTGTTTTCGTTTCAGGCGTGTAAGCAAATGTTAAGCGCCGCGAACGAAAGACCGCCCGCGCCACGCCCGGCCTGTCCTCACGCCTTGGTTCCCCGTTTCCCGTCCAACGGCAGCGCGGTTTTATCGACGACCCGGCGCAGCACGAAGCTGGTATGCACGCCAGTGACGCCGGGGATGCGGGTGACGCGATCGAGGAGCAGGGCGCGATAGCTTTCCATGTCGGCGACCACGACCTTGAGCTGGTAGTCGGCGTCCTGTCCGGTAATCAGGAGGCACTCGATGATTTCGGGAATTTCCCGTACCGCCGCTTCCAGTCCGGCAAAGCGTTCGGGCGTATGCGCATCCATGACGATATGGATCAGCGCCATCAGCGAAAAGCCCAGTTTTTCCGCGTCCAGGAGTGCGCGGTAGCCACAGATGATGCCCGCTTCTTCCAGCGCGCGCACCCGGCGCAGGCAGGGTGCGGCGGAAAGACCGATGCGTCCGGCCAAATCCTGGTTGCTGATGCGCCCCTCCCGTTGCAGGATTTCCAGTATCCCCTGATCGTAACGATCCAGCATGACTTTGCCTGTCCCCAGAAAATTGGAATTTTATTGCTTAGTTTATGCAAGAATCGCAATTTTATTCCTCAAATTGTCATTTCTGAAAAAAAATACGCAAGCACTTTTCGCGTTATTTTCCTTAAAGTGTCTTTTCGGTTTTTATGAAAAGGGAATCCCATGTTGTCGCCTGCTTCTCCCAAGTATCGTTCTTTTCCGCCGATCAGCCTAGGCGATCGGCGCTGGCCTCAGGCGCGGCTCGCGCGTCCGCCCGTGTGGATGAGCACCGATCTGCGCGACGGCAACCAGGCATTGTTCGAGCCGATGGATCGCGCAAGGAAGTTGCGCTTTTTCCAGATGCTTTGCGCCATTGGCCTGAAGGAAATCGAAGTCGCCTTTCCCGCCGCCTCGCAGACCGACTTTGATTTCGTGCGCGAATTGATCGAAGGCGAGCGCATTCCCGACGATGTGACGATTGAAGTGCTGACGCAGGCGCGTCCGGCGCAGATCGATCGCACGTTCGAGGCCATCAGGGGCGCGCGGCGCGCCATCGTGCATCTTTACACCGCCACTTCCGCGCCGTTTCGGGAAATGGTGTTCGACATGAGCCAGGCGCAGCTCATCGAGATGACGGTGGCCGCCACGCGCCACATTCGCGCGCGGGCGGACGAAATGCCGGAGACGCGAATCGGGTTTGAATACAGTCCGGAGACCTTTACCGCCACCGAACTGCCCTTCGCGCTGGAAATCTGCGACGCCGTGACCCATGCCTGGGGCGCGAGCGTGAAGGATAAGATCATCCTCAACCTGCCCACCACGGTGGAAATGGCGACGCCCAACGTCTATGCCGACCAGATTGAATGGATGCACCGCCATCTTGCCCGCCGCGACAGCATCGTGCTTTCCCTGCATCCGCACAATGATCGCGGCACCGCCGTCGCCGCCGCCGAACTCGGTCTCATGGCCGGGGGAGAGCGCGTGGAAGGCTGTCTCTTCGGCAATGGCGAGCGCACCGGCAATGTCGATCTTGTCATCCTGGCGCTGAATCTCTATACCCAGGGCGTGGAACCCGGACTCGACTTTTCCGACATCAACGCCATTGCCCGCGCCTTTGAATCCTGCACCGGCCTGCCCATACATCCGCGCCATCCCTACGTGGGCGATCTGGTCTTTACCGCCTTTTCCGGCTCGCACCAGGACGCCATCAAAAAAGGCATGGCCGCGCAACGGGATCGGACGGACGGACGCTGGAATGTCCCTTACCTGCCGCTCGATCCGGCGGATGTGGGACGCAATTACGATTCGCTGATCCGCGTAAACAGTCAGTCCGGCAAGGGCGGCATTGCCTGGCTGATGGAATCCGAATACGGCATCGTCATGCCGCGTCGCCTGCTGGTGGAATTTTCCGGCATCGTGCAACGGCACATGGACGAGTGCGGCAAGGAAATGAGCGCCGCCGATCTCTGGCGGATTTTTTCCGCCGCCTATCTGGATCAGCCGGTGGAAAAAGCGGATGGCGCCGCCGCGCCGTTAACCTACCGGAGACATCAGCTGGATGCCGATGGCAAAGGCATTGCGCTGGAAGTCACGCGGGAGGGTTGGCGCGAAACACTCGCCGGTCATGGCAATGGCCCCATCGACGCCGCCGTGCATGCGCTTGCCCGTGTCGGCATTGCCGCGCGGGTCATCAGTTTCGAGGAACGCGCCACGCGCGCCAGCCAAAAAGGAGAGGCCAGCGCCGTCGCCTTCATGGAAATCCGCCTGGCGGATGGACAGACGGAAAGCTATGGCGTCGGCCTGGACGACGACATCGTCACCGCTTCCCTCAAGGCGCTGATTTCCGGCGTCCGGCGACAGATGACCCAGGGCGGGGCGCCCTGATCCCTGCTCTCGGTCATCTGATGTAGAATGCCGCCCTGACGCGCGTTTTGCGCCGTCTTCTTCTGGATGATCCGCCATGAAACCCGTTTTGAAATCCGACAAGCTCGCCGATGTCTGTTACGACATTCGCGGCCCCGTGCTGGCGCAGGCGCGATTGATGGAAGAAGAAGGACACAAGATCATCAAGCTGAACATCGGCAACCTCGCCAACTTCGGCTTCGAGGCGCCAGAAGAAATCCAGCTTGACATGATCCGCAACCTGCCCAGCGCGGCAGGCTATACCGATTCCAAAGGCATTTTCGCCGCGCGCAAGGCGATCATGCACTACACCCAGCAAAAGCACATCAAGGGCGTGGATATTGAGGACATCTACATCGGCAACGGCGTCTCCGAACTGATTGTCATGTCCATGAACGCCCTCCTGAATTCCGGCGACGAAGTGCTGGTGCCCTCGCCGGATTACCCCCTGTGGACGGCAGCCGTCTCGCTCTCCGGCGGCAGGCCCGTCCATTACCTCTGCGACGAGGACAAGGGCTGGCAACCCGACCTGGAAGACATCAAGAAAAAAATCACCCCGAGAACCAGGGCGCTGGTGGTCATCAACCCCAACAATCCGACCGGCGCGCTCTACCCGGAAGCGACCCTGAAGGCGCTGATTGCCATCGCCATCGAACACAACCTGATCATCTGCGCCGACGAAGTCTATGACAAAGTGCTGTACGACGGCCACGCGCACACGTCGATAGCGGCGCTCTCGGAAGATGCGCTGATCCTGGTTTTCAATGGCCTTTCCAAGAACTACCGCTGCTGCGGCTATCGCGCGGGCTGGCTGGTAGTCTGCGGCGACAAGCGGCGCGCGCAGGATTACATCGAAGGACTGAACATGCTCGCCTCGATGCGCCTGTGTTCCAACGTGCCCGGCCAGTACGCGATCCAAACGGCGCTGGGCGGCTATCAGAGCATCGACGACCTCGTCGCGCCCGGCGGACGGCTCTGCCGCCAGCGCGACATCGCGTATGAACTGATCACCGCCATTCCCGGCGTCTCCTGCGTGAAGCCCAAGGCCACGCTCTATATGTTCCCGCGCCTGGACCCGCTCTTCTATCCCATCCGGGACGATCAGGAATTCATCCGCGAGCTGCTGGTGGCCGAACAGGTGCTGCTGGTGCAAGGCACCGGCTTCAACTGGCCCAACCCCAACCATTTCCGCCTTGTCTTCCTGCCCTACGAAGACGACCTGCGCGAAGCCCTGGGACGCATCGTCCGGTTCCTGGAGGGGTATCGCAAACGACATGGCGCGGCATGAACCGGCATCAGGCGTCAGGTATCGGAAAGTACTTCCTAATGTCATTTCTAGTGGCCAAGAACAGGTTCTTGCGGACGGAATTTCAAACCGGAGTGAATTGACGATGAAACCCTTTTTCTTCCCGGCGCTCCTGGGCGCCCTGCTCGCGGCGTGCGGCGCGCAGCCCGTGCGCGAAACGCTGCCCCACGATCCCGAACGCACGGCGCGCATCCGCCTCTTTGGACAGAACCAGAAACCCAGCGCCATGACTTTCGGCAAGGACTGCGCGCTCGGCAAAGTCAGTGTGGGCGGCAGTCTTGGCGACGCTTTCCGTTCGTTTACGCGCTCCGCCGACAATGAGAGCCTGGGCATCCCCGAAACCGAGACGACGCGCCAGCTTTCCCAAAGAGACGGGATCCTGTCGAAAGCCTTCTATCGGGAATTCGTCATCCCAGCAGGCAGCCTCGTCAATGTCCGCGCGGCCTTCATCGGATTGACCACGACTTTGACGCATTACACGGAAAACATGAAATACGAGACCGTTTACCAGGAACCCAGCCACAAAACCCGCATCACGTCCTTCACCCCGGAGGCCGGCAAGGATTACGAGGCCATCGGCGTAAAGGAAGGCGGCAAGGAAATCGTCATCATCCTTGAAGTCGCCGCGGACGGCTCACTGCAACCCGCGCCCAGCGAACCGTCGATCTGTCGTTGAACCGGAAGACCCGCCCGTCCTGAAAAAAGCCATGCCCCTTTCCCTTTTCTGCCTCACCGACGATATGGACGCAACCGACGCCCGGCAATGGCTCTTTCGCGCGGAGGCCGTGCATCGCCAGTTGCGCGAAGCCCTGCCGCCGACGTTCGACGCCTACCAGAAAACCCTGGCGCGAGTGTTCCAGAATGGCGGACGCCTGACGCTTGCCGTGGAAGATGCTAAAGTCATGGGATTGGCGCTCTGGCGCATACTGGAAAATACCTATGAAGGCCGCCGTCTCTATGTGGATGATCTCGTCGTCGATGCCGCCCATCGCTCGAAAGGCGTGGGCAAATCGCTTGTTAACTGGCTGGAAGCGCGCGCCCGGAAGCTTTCCTGCGCCGTGCTGGCGCTCGATTCCGGGGTGCAACGCGATGGCGCGCACCGGTTTTATTTCCGCGAAGGCTTTATGATCCCTTCCTTTTGCTTCAGAAAGAAACTTCCATGAAACCCGTAAACGTTGGTCTTTTGGGCATCGGCACCGTGGGCGGCGGCGTCCATGCCGTGCTTGCGCGCAACGCGGAGGAAATCTCCCGCCGCGCCGGACGTCCCATCCGCATCGCCATTGTCGCCGACAAAAACCTCGAACAGGCCCGGAACCTCACTCGAAACGCCTGCCCGATCACCGATGACGCCTTTGCCGTCGTGGATGATCCGGCGGTGGATGTGGTGGCGGAATTGATTGGCGGCTACGGCGTCGCCCGCGAACTGGCGCTGAGGGCCATTCATAACGGTAAGCACGTCGTCACCGCCAACAAGGCGCTCCTCGCCATGCATGGGAACGAAATCTTCGCGGCGGCGCGGCAAAAGGGCGTCATTGTCGCCTTTGAAGCGGCGGTGGCGGGCGGCATCCCGATCATCAAGGCGCTGCGCGAGGGACTTGCCGCCAACCGCATCGAATGGGCGGCGGGCATCATCAACGGCACCACCAACTTCATTTTGTCGGAAATGCGCGACAAGGGAATCTCCTTTGCCGAAGCCTTGAAGGAAGCGCAGCGCCTGGGCTATGCCGAGGCCGATCCGACCTTCGACATCGAAGGCGTCGATGCCGCGCACAAGGCGACCCTGATTGCCGCCACCGCCTTCGGCATCCCCATCCAGTTCGAGAAGGCTTATGTGGAAGGCATCACGCGGCTGGAAGCAATCGACATCAGATACGCCGAACAACTGGGCTATCGCGTCAAGCTTCTGGGCATCGCCAAACGGCGAGCGGACGGCGTGGAACTGCGCGTGCATCCGGCGCTCGTCCCCGCCAAGCGCCTGATCGCCAACGTGGAAGGCGCGATGAACGCCGTCCTGGTGAAGGCCGACGCCGTGGGCGCGACGCTCTATTACGGCAAGGGCGCGGGCGCGGAGCCGACGGCTTCCGCCGTGATCGCCGACCTGGTCGACGTCGCCCGCGCCGCGACCACCGACCCCGGAAACCGCGTGCCGCATCTCGCCTTCCAGCCCGACCAGTTGCACGATCTCCCCGTCTTGCCGATCACGGAGGCCAAAACCGCCTGCTACCTGCGCCTCAGGGTGGAAGACCGTCCAGGCGCCTTGGCCGACATTACCCGCATCCTCGCCGATCAGGAGATTTCCATCGACGCCATCCTGCAACGCGAACCGGAAGAAGGCGAGGGCGAAACCGATGTCATCATGCTCACCCACCGCTGCAAGGAAAAACAGGCGGACGCCGCCATCCGGAAAATCGAGGCGCTGGCCGCCGTCGTCGGCAAGGTAACGCGACTCAGGCTGGAAGACCTGCAATAACGCCGACGCCAGGAAGACGCCGATGTCCGCGACCCAGGGGGCAAACCGCTTTTTCCGGTTTCGGACTTTTCTGTTCTTCGTTTGCGGGCTTGCCGCTTTTCCTGTCCGCGCCGCGCCCGAACATCACGCCTGGTGCGACGCGCTGGACAAGCGGCTGCTCAGCGTCGATGGCGCAAGCTGCCGCAAGCGGGCGTTCGTTCCGGGCGCGTTCCGCTCGGTGGAAGGTCGTCCCCTGATGCTGCTCGATGTGCCGCCCGCCGCCTTGCCCACCGCTTCCATCGCGTCCGCCTTCGCGCCGCCCGCCGCCCGTCTGCGCTGGAGGCCGCCCGCGATGACGCCCGCCGCCATCCCCCCGCCGGTTGCCAAACCACGGGGCGCGACGCGCATTCTCCTTATCGGCGGCATTCACGGCGACGAACTGACCTCCGTTTCCATCGTTTTTCGCTGGATGGAATGGCTTGACGAGGCCGACGCGGAGCGCCACCACTGGCGCATCGCGCCGCTCGCCAACCCGGATGGCCTCTTTGCCCAGCCCGCGCGGCGCACCAACGGTCACGGCGTCGATCTGAACCGCAACTTTTCCACGCCGGACTGGCCGCGCGACGCGCTCGACTACTGGCGAAAACGCACCGGCATGGATCCGCGCCGCTACCCCGGAAAAGCCGCCATGTCCGAACCGGAAACCCGCTGGCTCCAGGGAGAAATCGAAAGTTTCAAGCCGGATGTCATCGTATCGGTACACGCCCCCTACGGCATCCTCGATTACGATGGCCCCCTGCAAAAACCCCACCGCTTCGGACGCCTCAACCTGAGCCAACTCGGCGTCTATCCCGGATCCCTGGGCAACTTCGGCGGGGTGCACAAGAATATCCCCGTCATTACCATCGAACTCCCGCACGCCGGCGCCATGCCCTCCATGGAAGAACAACGCCAGATCTGGAACGACATGCTCAACTGGATCCGCCGCGCGTGGCATCAGGGGCAGAGGGCGGAAGACAGGGGACGGAGGACGGATCGGGAATCGGGAATCCGTAATCAGAAAACGTCCTGCCCATCATCATTCTCCGGCGCGAAGCGCTGTTAACTTTTTCCCTCTCCTGACGCCCCTCCCCTGATTCCCGATCTATTCCCTGTTCCCGATCAATCCACGGAATGCTTGAAAACCCCTGTGGTTCGGCGGTATATTCGCGGCTTTTCCCCGGACGCTGCGGGGAACGATTCCGGCCAGACAAGAGAACGCCGGGAATATGAGGGAACACGCACAAATGGCAGGCACACCTGAACAGCAGGGTCTTTACGATCCGGCGCGCGAGCACGACGCTTGCGGCGTGGGGTTTGTGGCCCATATCAAGGGACAGAAAAGCCACAACATCATCGAGCAGGGATTGTTGATCCTGAAAAATCTCGATCACCGGGGCGCGGTGGGCGCCGACCCGCAGCAGGGCGACGGGGCGGGCATTCTCATCCAGATGCCCGATCGGTTCTATCGCGAGGAAATGGCCAGGTTGGGCGTGACCCTGCCCGACGCGGGCGAATACGGCGTAGGCATGTTATTCCTGCCGCGCGAGGCGGCTTCCCGGCAGGCTTGCGAGGCGGAAATCGAACGTAACGCCAGGGCCGAAGGACAGGTTATCCTGGGTTGGCGGGATCTGCCGGTCGACCACGATACGATCGGTTCCGCCGCCGTGCGCGCGGTCGAACCCGTGATCCGCCAGGTGTTCATCGGGCGCGGCGCGGATGTGCTGACGACCGACGCGCTGGAAAGAAAGCTCTACGTCATCCGCCGCCGCAGCGCCAATGCCATCAAGGCGCTGAAACTGAAACACGGCAGCAAGTTCTACGTTCCCTCCTTTTCCGCGCGCACGGTCAATTACAAGGGTATGCTGCTGGCCGGGCAGGTGGGACTCTATTACCGGGATTTGCAGGACGCGCGCGTGATCTCCGCGCTGGCGCTGGTGCATCAACGTTTTTCCACCAACACCTTTCCCACCTGGGATTTGGCGCACCCTTTCCGCATGATTGCCCACAATGGCGAAATCAATACGGTGCGCGGCAATGTAAACTGGTTTACGGCGCGTTCGCAGGCTACCTTTTCGCCGCTTCTGGGCGACGACCTGAAAAAGATATGGCCGCTGCACTATCCCGGCCAATCCGATTCCGCCGCTTTCGACAACGCGCTGGAATTGCTGGTGATGAGCGGTTATTCGCTGGCGCACGCGATGATGATGCTGATTCCCGAAGCCTGGGAAAAGCACGCGACCATGGATGAGAACCGGCGCGCCTTCTACGAATACCACGCGGCGATGATGGAACCTTGGGACGGCCCTGCCGCCGTCGCCTTCACCGATGGCCGCCAGATTGGCGCGACACTCGACCGCAACGGCTTGAGACCCGCGCGTTACCTGATTACCGATGACGATCTGGTGGTGATGGCCTCCGAATCCGGCGTATTGCCGATTCCCGAGCGCAAAATCGCCAAGAAATGGCGTTTGCAGCCAGGCAAGATGTTCCTGATCGACATGGATCAGGGGCGCGTCATCGACGACAAGGAATTGAAGGATGCGCTGGCGGCCTCCCACCCTTACCGCGAATGGATCGAAAAGGTGCGCATCCGTTTGGACGAGGTGCCTGCGGCGGAAGAGAGCGCGGACGACAGCGCGACGGCGCTTCTTGACCGGCAGCAGGCATTCGGCTATACGCAGGAGGACATCAAGTTCATTCTCGCGCCCATGGCGGCAAATGGCGACGAACCTACCGGATCGATGGGCAACGACAGCGCCCTGCCGGCGCTCTCGCATCGCCCCAAGACGCTGTACAGCTATTTCAAGCAACTGTTCGCGCAGGTGACGAATCCGCCAATCGACCCGATCCGCGAGGAACTGGTGATGTCGCTCGTCTCCTTCATCGGCCCCAAGCCCAATCTTTTGAACACCATCGACATCAATCCGCCAATTCGTCTGGAAGTCGCGCAGCCCATGCTGTTGGAAGGCGACATGGAAAAGATCCGGCATATCGGCAAATACACGGGCGGCAAGTTCAAATCGCATGAGCTGGACATCTGCTATCCCGTCGCCTGGGGCAGGGAAGGCATAGAAGCGCGGCTGGCCTCGCTCGCTGCCGAAGCCGAGGACGCCGTGCGGCAGGGCGCGAATATCCTCATCGTTTCCGACCGCAAGATGAGCCGGGAACGGCTGGCCATCCCGGCGCTTCTGGCGACATCCGCCATTCATCAGCATCTCGTCAAGGGCGGGCTGCGGACTTCCACCGGTCTGGTGGCGGAAACCGGATCGGCGCGCGAGACGCATCATTTCGCGCTCTTGGGCGGTTATGGCGCGGAAGCCGTCCATCCCTACCTGGCGCTGTCCACCTTGCGCGCCCTGGCCAAGGGCGACCCCGAAAAGATGGAAAAAAATGTGGCGAACTTCGTCAAGGCCATTGGCAAGGGATTGCGCAAGGTAATGTCGAAGATGGGCATTTCCACCTACATGTCCTATACCGGCGCGCAGATTTTCGAGGCCCTGGGGCTGCAACAGGCGTTCGTCGACAAATACTTTACCGGCACGCCCAGCAGGATTGAGGGCATAGGTTTGTTCGAAGTCGCGGAGGAAGCCCTGCGCCTGCACAATGCGGCTTTTTCCGCCGATCCGGTACTAGCCGACATGCTGGACATAGGCGGCGAATACGCTTTCCGCGCGCGCGGCGAGGAACACCTGTGGACGCCGGACGCCATCGCAAGACTGCAACACGCCGCCCGTTCCGGCAACTACGAAACTTACCGGGAATATGCGCGCATTATCAATGATCAGACGAAGCGCCATCTGACCCTGCGCGGCCTGTTTGCCCTCAAACGGGCAGGCGATCCCGTGCCGCTCTCCGAAGTGGAGCCAGCAAAGGAAATCGTCAAACGCTTTGCGACGGGCGCCATGTCCCTGGGATCCATCTCGACCGAGGCGCACACCACGCTTTCCATCGCCATGAACCGCATCGGCGGCAAGTCGAATACCGGCGAAGGCGGCGAGGACGCGCGGCGTTTCGTTCTCCTGAAGGCGGGGCAAAAACTCTCCGAAGTCATTGGCGCTTCCCGTATCGAGCGGGACTATGTCTTCCAGGAAGGCGATTCGCTGCGGTCCGCCATCAAGCAGGTGGCTTCCGGGCGCTTTGGCGTCACCGCCGAATATCTCGCCAATGCCGACCAGATACAGATCAAGATGGCGCAGGGGGCAAAACCCGGCGAAGGCGGGCAACTGCCGGGACACAAGGTTTCCGAGTACATCGGTTTCCTGCGCCATTCTGTGCCGGGCGTCGGTCTGATTTCGCCGCCGCCGCACCACGATATTTATTCCATCGAGGATTTGGCGCAACTGATCCATGACCTGAAAAACGTCGCCCCCGGCGCCAGCATTTCCGTCAAGCTGGTTTCCGAAGTCGGCGTCGGCACGATAGCGGCGGGCGTGACCAAGGCCAAGGCCGACCACCTGGTGATTTCCGGTCACGACGGTGGCACGGGCGCTTCGCCGCAGGCTTCCATCAAGCACGCGGGCAGCGCCTGGGAGCTTGGGCTTGCCGAAACCCAGCAGACTCTGGTGCTGAACCAGTTGCGGTCGCGCGTGCGCGTGCAGGTGGATGGGCAGATGAAAACGGGCCGTGACGTGGTGATCGGCGCCTTGCTTGGCGCGGACGAATTCGGATTCGCCACCGCGCCGCTCATCGTCGAAGGCTGCGTCATGATGCGCAAATGCCACCTGAACACCTGCCCGGTGGGCGTGGCGACGCAAGACCCGGTGTTGAGGAAACGGTTTTCCGGCCAGCCGGAACATGTGGTCAATTACTTTTTCTTTGTTGCCGAGGAGGCGCGCGAACTCATGGCGGAAATGGGTATCCGGAAATTCGACGACCTGATTGGCCGCCTCGATCTCCTGGAAAAGCGCGCCGGCATCGATCACTGGAAAGCGAAGGGACTGGATTTTTCCCGCATCTTCCAGCAGCCGGACATCGGGCCGGAAGCGGGCCGACTGCACAGCGAGGGACAGAATCACAATCTGGACAAGGCGCTGGACATTTCCATCATTGAAGCGGCGCGGGCAGCACTGGAAAATGGCGAAAAGGCGCGCTTGGATCTGCCTATCAAGAACACCAACCGCGCCGTCGGCGCCATGCTTTCCGGAAAAATCGCCAAACGCTACGGCGCGGCGGGACTGCCGGAGGATACCATCCACATCCGGCTTACCGGTACGGCGGGACAGAGTTTTGGCGCGTTTCTGGCAAGGGGCGTGACGGTGGAACTCATTGGCGAAGGCAACGATTACGTCGGCAAGGGACTTTCCGGCGGGCGCATCATCGTGCGCCCGCACCCGGACTTTTCCGGCGACGCCGACGACAACATCATCATCGGCAATACCGTCCTGTATGGCGCGACCAGCGGCGAAGCCTTTTTTTGCGGCGTCGCGGGCGAACGTTTCTGTGTGCGCAATTCCGGTGCGCGGACGGTGGTGGAAGGCGTGGGCGACCACGGTTGCGAGTACATGACCGGCGGCACGGTGGTGGTGCTGGGGCGGCTGATAGGGCGCAACTTCGCGGCGGGCATGTCAGGCGGCATCGCCTACGTGCTGGACGAGGACGGCAGCTTTGCGACGCGCTGCAATCTCGCGCAGGTGACGCTGGAAAAAGTCCTGCCCGCCGCCGAGCAACCCGGCCCCTTGCATTTGGACAGACCCGACGAGCCGCAATTGCGCGCCCTGATCGCAAGACACGTCGAGACGACCGGCAGCCCGCGCGGCAAAGCCATTCTGGCGGACTGGGAAGGTTATCGTGAAAGGTTCGTCAAGATCTTTCCGCATGAATACCGCCGCGCCCTTTCCGAACTGGCAGCGGCCAGACAGAAGGAGGCCGCGTAAAATGGGCAAGCCAACGGGATTTCTCGAATTCGAGCGTCAGGAAGAGCGTTACGATCCGGTGGAAGCGCGTCTGCGTCATTATCGGGAATTCGTCCACACCTTGAGTGACGAGGCGGCGACGACGCAGGGCGCGCGCTGCATGGATTGCGGCATTCCCTTTTGCAACAACGCCTGTCCCTTGGGCAACATCGTTCCCGACTGGAACGATCTGGTCTACAAGAGCGATTGGCAAAAGGCGCTGGCGGTATTGCATTCCACCAACAACTTCCCCGAATTTACCGGACGCATCTGCCCCGCGCCTTGCGAATCCGCCTGTACGCTAGGCATCAACGCCGCGCCGGTAGGCATACGCTCCATCGAACGCGCGATTATCGACAAAGCTTGGGATACAGGCTGGATCGCGCCGCAGGCCGCCGCTGTCAGGAGCGGGAAAAAAGTCGCCATTGTCGGCTCCGGCCCTGCCGGATTGGCGGCGGCGCAGCAATTGGCAAGATCCGGGCATGACGCGACCGTCTTTGAAAAAAGCAGCCGTATCGGCGGCTTGCTGGGTTTTGGCATTCCCGACTTCAAGTTGGACAAATCCATCATTGACCGCCGTGTCGAGCAGATGCGGGCGGAAGGCGTCACGTTCAGGACCCGCGTTCTCGTCGGCGACAAGAACCTGCCGGACGGAATCCACAGCGACGCGGACGAAGTCATGCCCGCCGCGGATCTGCAAAGGGCGTTCGATGCCGTCATCCTCGCCATCGGATCGGAAACGCCGCGTGACCTGCCCGTTCCGGGGCGCGAATTGCGAGGCGTTTACACGGCGCTGGAATTCCTGATTCCGCAAAACAAGGAAGTACAGCAAGGCGTGGCGAACCCGGTCAACGTCAGGGGGAAGCATGTTATCGTCATTGGTGGCGGCGATACTGGCTCTGACTGCGTGGGTACCGGTTATCGCCAGGGCGCGGCCTCCGTCACCCAGTTCGAATTGATGCCGATGCCGCCGAAGGATGAAAACAAGGCGCTGACCTGGCCTTATTGGCCACTGAAGCTGCGGACATCTTCCTCGCATAGGGAAGGCGACACCCGGCGCGAGTTTTCCGTCGCCACACAGTCCTTTGTCGGCGACGATCAGGGGCGCGTCCAGGCGGTCAGGGCAACGCGCGTAAAGTGGGAAAACGGGCGGATGCACGAAATTCCCGGTTCGGAATTCGAGCTTCCATGCGACGCGGCCTTCCTCGCCCTAGGATTCCTCCATCCGGTCGCCGGATTACTGGACGCCTTTGGCGTGACGAAGGACGCGCACGGCAACGCCCTGGCGGAGACGGAAGGCGAAAACGCCTATGCCACCAATATCGCGGGCGTCTTTGCCGCAGGCGACGCGCGCCGCGGCCAATCCCTCGTCGTCTGGGCCATCCGCGAAGGCCGCCAATGCGCCCACGCCGTGGATAGCTTCCTGAGGGGCGGCTCACTCCTGCCGCGTTGACGGAGGACAGGGGACAGAGTATCCCCGCTCCGTCAAAAGCGCGGCGCGATTTGGCGCGCTCCCCACCTCGTCATGGCACACACGCAGCCGCTATTCATGCTGTTCTCCGCGTCTTTTGGCGCACGAATGGCACAGTTTATTTTTTCTCGAAGGGGGATTTCAGGAGCGTGGAAAGCGGCGTGGCTTTGCCGCCGTGTTTTTTCTTGGCGGCCTGGAGCGTCGCCCAGTCTTCGCGGATTTCGCGCAGGGCTTCGTAGTCGCGGGCGCGGTGCGCGTCGGTGTAGCGGCGTTTCAGGCGGGCGGTTGAGGCTGTCCAGGTTTCTTTCAGATCGTAGGCGCGGTTGCGCGCTTCCTGGGCGCGCGCTTCCGAGAGGGTGCGAAAGCCCAGGGACGCGGCCAGCGCGTCGCCGTAGGAGAATTCTTCGGGCGAGAGCCAGTCGTCGCCCCTGGACGCGGGGATGCCCGCGCGAGAGAGCCGGGCGGCGCGTCCCAGGTTGGCGAGTCCCCTGGGCATGAAGTTCTCCATGCCGCGCAGGGTGTCGCCCCGATGGAAATAATCGATGCCGCGCGCCCACATCTGCATCTGCCCCACGGTCGGCCCCATGAGGGAGAACAGTATCTTCTCCGCGTCCTCCTGGTTCCTGACGCGCCAGTGGGCGAACGGCCCCAGCGGGTCGAACACTTCGCGCATCCCGACATTCGTGCTGATGTCGACGCCCAGGGCGGCGAGGCCGCCGCGCATGATGATGTCGGCCAGTTTGCCGCCGCCCAGCGC
>JAIRMN010000194.1 GCA_031258715.1 Zoogloeaceae bacterium | reverse complement strand
AGGGTGACGCCGGGCGGCAGGTAGTTGGCGACCAGCGTCGGCAGGCCGATGCCCAGGTTGACGACATCGCCGTCGTTCAATTCCAGCGCGATGCGGCGCGCGATGAATTCCTTGGCGCTCATTTGTTCTGACATGATTCTCTCCTTGGCTTCTCAATGAGGGTAGATGATGTAATCGACCAGCACACCCGGCGTCATCACGTGATCGGGATCGATGCAGCCAACCTCGACGATCTGGTGCGCCTCGACGATCACGGTTTCGGCGGCGAGCGCCATGAGCGGGTTGTGGTTGCGCATCGAGGTGTAATAAACGAGGTTGCCGCTCTTGTCGGCCTGTACGGCTTCCAGCACCGCGAGATCGGCCCTCAATGGCGTTTCGTAAAGGAAGTCGCGCCCGTTGATGGTGAATACCGGCTTCTTCGTGTATTTCTGTCCATTGATAGTCAAGTCCTGCGGCACGTCTTCCACGCTCGTGCCCACGCCGGTGGGGGTGAGCACCCCGCCCAGGCCGGAGCCGCCGGCGCGGATGCGTTCGGCGATCGAACCGATCGGACAAAGTTCGATTTCCATTTCGCCCGCGAGCATCTGGCGCTGCGCTTCCTTGTTCAGGCCGATGTGACCGGTAATCATCTTCCTGACCCGCTTGTTGCGCACCAGAAGCCCGATGCCTTCCGGGCCCTTGGTCGCGTCGGAAAACGCCGCGTCGTCGCCGATCACCGTGAGATCCTTGACGCCGGAATCCAGGATGGCCAGCATGAGCCGCGGCGGCGTGCCGTTGCCCATGAATCCGCCATACATGATGGTCATGCCGTCGCGCAGGAACGATGCGACCTTGTCGATTTCAAGTTTTTTCGATTTCATTGACTTCTCCTAAAAAAACACGTTATGCCGATTCCGCCCGGCGGCGGCGGCGAAAAACAAACGTCTTCGAGGGAATCCGTTTTTATTGCCCGTCGGGACAGGCTGTTTTACCCCAACGCCGCTTCTATGCTTATCCGGCAACAGGGATAAGCGAAAAGTAACACCATTTGGTCACTATCGTCCAGATCGCATAAGCTGGCAGGGACGAATCAGAGAATCAGAGGACAGAAAAACCGTCGGCGCTTCGCGCCGCAGGTTAGGAGGCTGGATTGTTTCGTCGTTTCACACCTCGATTTTGATGGGCTTGGATGCGTTCCAAGTCGCGCCGCGCTCTTCCTTCGTTAAAAGCGAGGGCGAAGCCTGTGGCAATCCAGAAGTCAACCTGCGGCGGCAAAGCCGCCGGTGACTTCTCTCTGATCCCCGACCCGATCCCTGACGCCTAATCCCTGCCCCCTTCAATCCGCCTGTTTGCGCAGGAAAGACGGGATATCGAGTGCGGCGACGCCGCTGTTTTCCAGCGCGGCAATGGCGGCGCGGCGACCGCGGCGGCGGACGGCGGCGGGAATATCTGGGTCTTCCAGCGGCTCGCCGCCGCCATAGGTGCCAGTTCCCCGGTTGATGACGACCTTGATCTGGGGTTCTTCCTGCGCCTGTCCCAAGCCGGTCGCTACCACAGTGACGCGCAACTGGTCGCCCATGTTCTCGTCGTAGACCGCGCCAAAGATGATGTGCGCGTCTTCGGCGGCGAATTTTTCGATGGTCGCCATGACTTCGGTTACTTCCCGCATCCGCAGGGAAGCGCGCGCGGCGGTGATATTGACCAGCACGCCGCGCGCGCCGGAAAGGTTGACGCTTTCCAGAAGCGGCGAGGCCACGGCCTGTTCAGCGGCAATGCGCGCGCGATCGAGTCCGCTGGCGGTGGCGGAACCCATCATGGCGCGTCCCGTTTCGCTCATCACGGTACAAACGTCCTCGAAATCGACATTGACGAGACCATGATTGGTGACGATTTCGGAAATGCCGCCGACGGCGTTTTTCAGCACGTCGTCCGCCGCCCTGAAGCATTCGTCCACGCCCGCGTCCTCGCCCATGACTTCCTGGAGCTTGTCGTTCAGGATGACAATCAGCGAATCGACATGTTGCGAAAATTCGACAATCCCCGCTTCGGCGTTTTTCATGCGCTTGCCGCCCTCGAAACTGAAGGGTTTGGAAACGACGCCAACCGTGAGTACGCCCATTTCTCGCGCTACTTCGGCCACGACGGGCGCGGCGCCCGTGCCGGTGCCGCCGCCCATGCCGGCGGTGATGAAGACCATGCGCGCGCCCTCGATATGCGCGCGGATATCCTCGCGGTGATTTTCCGCCGCCGCCCGCCCCGCTTCCGGCCTACCGCCCGCGCCCAGTGTGCCGAGCGCCAGCTTGTTGCCTGCCTGGCATTTTCTCAGGGCCTGCGCGTCCGTATTGGCGGCGATGAATTCCACGCCCTGCACACCTTCCCGGATCATGTGATCCACGGCATTGCCGCCCGCCCCGCCGACGCCCACCACCTTGATGATGGTATCCACCTTGATGGCGGTATCCGGTTCCTGTTTATCAATGATTTCAAACATCGCTGCCTCCATTTCGCAAAAGTTAAAAAATGATGAAAAAATGGTCAAAAATTCTTTCCGAACCAGGCGATCAGGTCGTTCCAGCTATCCCGCAGTGTGCGTTTCTTCTCGATTTTCAGACCGCGGCGACATTCTTCCTGCGCCACCAGCAACAGACCGTAAGCCGTGGAAAACCGCGCGTTGCGCACCACGTCCGAAAGTCCGCCCGAAGAATACCGGGGCACGGCCTGGCGTACCGACATGTGGAAGATTTCCTCGCCCAACTCGACCATGCCCGGCATGAGCGAAGCGCCGCCGGTAATGACGATGCCGGAAGAAAGCACTTCGCCGTAACCGGCGCGAACGATTTCCTTCAGGACTTTTTCGTAGATCTCCTCCACCCTGGCCTGGATCACGTTCGCCAGCGTATGCCTCGAAACCTTGCGCGGCGGACGCTCATCCACGCCGGGCACATCCAGGAAGTCCTCCGGATCGGTAAGCTGCGCCAAGGCGCAACCGTAACGGCACTTGAGGTCTTCGGCGTCGCGCCGCGGCGTGTGCAGCATCATGGCGATGTCGGTCGTCACCAGATCGCCCGCGTCAGGAATGACCGCCGTATAACGAATCGCGCCACGCGTCCAGATGGCGATGTCGGTGGTGCCGCCGCCAATATCCAACATGCACACGCCCAAATCCTTTTCGTCCTGCGAGAGCACCGCGTAGCTGGAAGCCAGTGGTTGCAGCACGATGTTGCTCACTTCCAGCCCGCAACGACGCACACATTTGATGATGTTCTGGGCTGCGGAGATCGCGCCGGTGACGATATGCACCTTGACTTCCAGGCGCTTCCCGTTCATGCCGATGGGTTCGCGGATGCCGCCCTGCTCGTCGATAATGAATTCCTGGGGCAGGACATGCAGGATTTCCTGATCCGTGGGCATGGGGCGCGCGCGCGCGGTTTCCAGCGCTCGCGCCACATCGGGCGGACTGACTTCCTTGTCGGCGACCGCGACCATGCCGTCCGAATTGAAACTCCTGATGTGGCTGCCCGCGATGCCGGTATAGACCACGTCCACCTTGCAGTCCGCCATCAGCTCGGCTTCGGCGATGGCCCCGGAAATGGCGTCCACGGTCTCCTCGATATTCACCACCACGCCATTTTTCAGACCGCGCGAATCGTGCGTTCCCCGGCCAATGACGCTCAACTCGCCTTCCACCGTCAATTCCGCCACCAAGGCCACGATCATGGAAGTGCCGATGTCCAGCGCGACAATCAAATCCTTGTTTCCCTTACTCATTTTCCCGCCCTCCGTTGGTCGTCCGCGCGCCCGCCGGATAAAGGGAAAAGCCATTGGGATAGCGCAAATCCACGACGCGCGTGGGCGGCGTCCGCCCCGCCACGACGGATGGATAAAGGCCGATAAAGCGTTCCAGCCGCCAGATGACAGAAGAACGCTCGCGTTCCCGTCCCAGCTTCAGCTTCATTTTGTTGGCGGTATCTACTTCCAGCGCCTGCCGCGCCGAAAGCCGCAAGGCCACGGGCACGAGGGAAACGCGCGCCAAAAGCCGCGCGCTCTCGCCATAGCGCCGCAACAGGAAAGCCGCGCTGCCCGGCGGCCCCGAAAGGCGCGGCAGGGAGAATTTGCCGCCCCCCGGCAAATCGGGCGGATTGGCGGCAAAAACTTCCCCGTAGATATTGACCCATTCGTTGCCCGAATCGCCCCAGTGGGCGCTGACTTCCTGTTCCTCCAGCGTGATTTCCAGCCGGTCGGGCCAGACCCGGCGCACACGGGCGCGCCGCACCCAGGGCAGACCCTCCAGCGCTTCGCGCACGTTTTCCGCCGAAAGCACGAAGAAGTTGCCGCGCAAACGCCCGGAAAGCGCCTCCTCTAGCTCCCGCGCCGCCACAAAGCGCAAGGGCGCGGCAAGCGTCACCATGCGCACCGGCGCAAACGGCATCCGCATGAACGCCATCACCGGCAAGGCCAGCAGCATCGCCCATCCCGCGGCAAACAGCATATCCGCCAGCAAATTGAGTAATCTGGGTTGGTGCCACATTCATTCTTTCTCGAAAATCCTCAAAAATTCCGTTTAATCAAACAGTTCCATCGCTTTCTTGATAAAGCACTTTTAATACCAGCTCATCGAAGTTGATTCCAGCGGCTTTTGCCGCCATCGGTACCAGCGAATGCGAGGTCATGCCGGGGGAAGTATTGATCTCCAGAAAATAGTGCGCGCCCGCCGCGTCCATGAGCACGTCGATGCGGCTCCAGCCCTTGCCGCCCAGGACTCGAAAGGCCCTTTTCGCTTCTTCCTGCACCGCCCTTTCCTTTTCCGGCGAAAGGCCAGAGGGACAAAGGTAGCGGGTATCGTCGCGCAGATACTTGGCGTCGTAATCATAAAAGGCCGCGTTCGGCTCGATTTTCACCAGCGGCAAGGCCATATCGCCCAGGAACGTCACCGTGTATTCGCCGCCCATGATGCCCGCCTCGGCCATCACCAGCGTGTCGTGTTTCCTGGCTTCGGCGTAGGCCGCCGGCAATTCTTCCGCCTTTTCCACCCGCGAGATGCCCACCGACGAACCTTCCCGCGCGGGCTTGACGAACAACGGCAATCCTAGGCGCATCGCTACGGTCTCGAAATTCGTGTCCGCTTCCAGCAAAGCGTAGTCGGGCACTGGCAGACCCGCCGCCCGCCAGAGGAGCTTGGTGCGCAGCTTATCCATGCCGATGGCGGAGGCCATGACGCCGGGACCGGTGTAGGGAAGGCCGATGAGTTCCAGGAATCCTTGGATCGTGCCGTCCTCGCCGTGCCGCCCGTGCAGGGCGATGAAAACCCGGTCGAAGCCGCGCAGTTCTTCCAGCGGCAGTTCTGCCGTATCGAAGGGATGCGCGTCCACGCCCTTGCGCTGCAAGGCCGCCAGTACGCCCGCGCCGCTTTGTAGGGAGACTTCGCGTTCGGCGGATGTACCGCCCAGGAGTACCGCCACCTTGTCAGGATGTTTCATGGTTTTTCCGTCGTCCATGGGTTCATGAAACTGATTTTTTCCGCCACACTGTCGATGGATCCCGCGCCCATCGTCAGCACCACGTCGCCGTCCTCTGCTGCCTCGACGATCCGTTCCGGCAGGTCGGCCACCTGTTCGACGAACACCGGTTCCACCTTGCCCGCCACCCGCACGGCGCGCGCCAGGCTGCGGCCATCGGCGGCGACAATCGGCGCTTCGCCCGCCGCGTAGACCTCGGTGAGAAAAAGCGCGTCGACGCTGGAGAGCACCTCGACGAAATCCTCGAAACAGTCGCGGGTGCGGGTATAACGGTGCGGCTGGAAAGCCAGCAGGAGGCGTCTGCCAGGAAACGCGGCGCGCGCGGCGGCGAGGGTTGCCGTCATCTCCGCCGGATGATGTCCGTAATCATCCACCAGGGCAAAACTGCCGCCGCCTTCGGGACACAAAATGTCGGCATAGCGTTGAAAGCGCCGTCCCACGCCCTTGAATTCCGTCAGGGCGCGGACGATGGCCTCGTCGCCCACCTGTACCTCGCTGGCGACGCCAATCGCCGCCAGCGCGTTCAGGACGTTATGCACGCCCGGCAGGTTGAGGGTAATCGGCAAGCGCGATATCCCGCCGTTAAGGCGTACGGCGTCAAAACGCATCCGCCCGCCTTCGGCGCGAATGTTTTCGGCATATAGACTGGCTTCGGGCGTGAGACCGTAGCGCACCACCTGGCGGGAAACCCGCGGCAGGATCGCGCGCACGTGGGGATCGTCCTGGCAGAGCACAGCCACGCCGTAGAAGGGCAGGCGATTCAAAAATTCCACGAAGACTTGTTGCAGACGGGAGAAATCGTGCCCATAGGTGTCCATGTGATCGGCGTCGATATTGGTGACGACGGAGACGACCGGCGAGAGGTGCAGGAAGGAAGCGTCCGATTCATCGGCCTCGGCGACGAGAAAATCGCCCTTGCCCATGCGCGCGTTCGCGCCCGCCGCGTTCAGCCTGCCGCCAATCACGAAGGTCGGGTCCAGCCCGGCTTCGGCGAGGATGCTGGCGACCAGGCTGGTGGTGGTGGTCTTGCCGTGCGTTCCGGCGATGGCGATCCCCTGTTTCAGGCGCATCAGCTCCGCCAGCATCAGGGCGCGGGGAACGACCGGGATATTGGCTTGGCGCGCGGCTCCCACTTCCGGGTTATCCGGCTTGACAGCGGTGGAGGTGACCACGGCATGGGCGCCCGCGATGTTTTCCGCCGCGTGGCCGATAAAGACGCGCATCCCTTGCCCTTCCAGCCTCGCGGTCATGCCGGATGCCCTGAGATCGGAGCCGGAAACCATATAGCCCAGGTTGAACAGCACTTCGGCAATGCCGCTCATGCCGGAGCCGCCAATACCGACGAAGTGAATGTGTTTGACCTTGTGTTTCATGCGGCGCACTCCTCGATATGACGCGCGACGGCCTGTGTCGCGCCGGGACAGGCCAGCGCGCGGGATCTTTTCGCCATTTCCAGCAATTGGCCGCGGCTGTAGTTGCCTGTCAGCGCCACGGATTCGGGCGTCAACCGATCCTGCGGCAAAAGGATGCCGCCGCCCGCCAGCGTGAAAAAACGAGCGTTATGCGTCTGATGGTCATCCACCGCCTGCGGGAAAGGCACCAGAATCGCGGGTGCGCCCGCCATCGCCAGCTCGGCGATGGTGAGCGCCCCGGCGCGGCAGATCACCAGATCCGCCCAGGCGTAAGCGCCTGCCATATCCTCGATGAAACTGACGCAATGCGCCTCGACGCCTGCGGCGGCATAGTTGGCCTTCAGATCTTCCAGATGCCGCTCGCCCGCCTGATGCACCACTTCCGGACGCAAACCCGATGGCATCAGTGCCAGCCCTTCCGGGATGACTTTGTTCAGCGCCTGCGCCCCCAGGCTGCCGCCCAGCACCAGGAGCCTGAGCGCGCCTTCGCGTCCGGCAAGGCGCGCTTCCGGCGGCGGCGCCTGCGAAATATCGGCGCGCACCGGATTCCCCACCCAGACGCCGCGGCGCAGGACATTCGGAAACCCCGTCAGCACCCGGTTCGCCAAGAAGGAGAGGATGCGGTTTGCCAGTCCGGCGATAGCGTTCTGCTCATGGATGACACAGGGAATGCCCAGTGCCCAGGCCATGATCGCGCCGGGAAAACTGATGTAGCCGCCCATGCCCAAGACCACATTGGGACGGACGCGGCGGATTTCCCTGCCCGCCCGCCAGCAGGCGCGCGTCAGGCTGACGGGCAGCGCCAGCTTGCGCGCCAGACCCTTGCCGCGCAGGGCGGCAAAGCGCACATGAATCATCTCGAAACCCCGCGCCGACGCCAGCCGCGCTTCCATGCCTTCCGGATTGCCTAGCCAGAATACCCGCCAACCGGCGTCGCGCAGGGCTTCCGCCACCGCCATCGCTGGAAAGATGTGGCCGCCCGTGCCGCCCGCCATAATCAGGACTGTTCTGGGCGTCGCGCTCATGATCCGCCTCCCCGCATGAGCTGGCGATTTCCCCAGTCCACGCGCAACAAAACGCCAAAGGCGATACAGTTGGCGACGATGCCGGAACCGCCGAAACTCATCAGCGGCAAGGTCAATCCCTTGGTGGGCAAAAGACCGACATTGACGCCCATGTTGATAAACCCCTGCACCCCGAACCAGATGCCGATGCCCATCGTCACCAGCGCCGGATAGATGCGATTCAGTTGCACGCACTGGCGCCCCACGGCAAAGACGCGATGCACCAAGAGCGCAAACAGGCAGACCACCACCGAGACGCCGACAAAACCCAGTTCCTCGGCAATGATGGCCAGGAGGAAATCGGTATGGGCCTCCGGCAGATAAAAGAGTTTCTGCACACTCGCGCCCAGTCCTACGCCGAACAGTTCTCCCCGCCCAAAGGCAATCTCGGACTGCGTCAGTTGATACCCCCTGCCAAACGGATCGCGCCAGGGGTCGAAGAAACTGAACATGCGCTCCAGACGGTATGGCTCGATGATGATCAGCACGGCGAACGTCACCAGAAGCCCCACGAACAGCACGACGAAGAGCCGCATTTTCATGCCCGCGAGAAAGAGGACGCTCATGGCGATGGTAACGATGATCACCAGCGCGCCGAAATCCGGCTCCTTCAGCAGGAGCCAGCCAACCAGTATCATGACGCTCGCCATCGGCAGGAAGGCGCGCTTGACATCATGCATGAGATTCATCTTGCGAACGGCATAGTCGGCGGCGTAGAGTACGGCAAAGAGCTTCATCAGTTCCGAAGCCTGCAAATTCACCATGCCCAGCGACAGCCAGCGCCGCGCGCCGTTGACTTCCCGCCCCACGCCAGGAATGAGCACGACGCTCAGCAACGCCACGCCCAAGAGGAAGAGCCAAGGCGCAGCCTTTTGCCAGCGCTTCATCGGCACCATGAACGCCGCCGCGCCGCAGATGAGGCCAATGACCAGGAAGCTCGCGTGCCGCAGAAGAAAATAACTGGCGTAGCCGAAAGCGCGATGCCCCTCGGCATAGGCAATGGAGGCGGAATAGACCATCACCAGGCCGAAACACAGCAGGAGCGCGCCGCTCCAGAAGAGCACCGGATCGATCTCATAGACCGGACGACGGCTGGCGACCTCGCCGGAAGCCAGATGCAGGGAAACCGGGATCATGCGCCCCTCCTCTGGACGCGCTTCGTCGCCCTGATGGGTTTCGTTGACCTGGCGGGCTGCGATGCCTTGGCGGACTTCGACGCCCCGGCAGGCTGCGTGGCCTTCTCTCGCGCCATTTCCTCGACAGCGCATATAAAGGCGGCAGCGCGGTCGGCGTAGTCCTTGTACATGTCGAAACTGGCGCAGGCAGGCGAGAGGAGGACGCAATCGCCCGCGCGCGACTGTCTGGCAAGCCAGCGTACCGCCTCCGGCATGTCGGCGCAGGATTTCATCGGCAGGCCGCAAGACGCAATCGCCTTACCGATCAGCGCCCCGTCGCGCCCAATTAGCGCCACGGCGCGCCCATGTTGGCGCAGGACGGGCAGGAGCGGCGCGAAATCCTGCCCCTTGCCCTCGCCGCCAAGAATCAGCGCGACTTTTCGTTCCATGCCGCGAATCGCCGCCAGCGTCGCGCTGACATTGGTGCCCTTGGAATCATCGACATACCTCACTCCCGCAATCTCCATCACGAGCGTGGTCCGGTGCGGCAAACCCCGGAAATCCCGCAAGGCAGGCAAGAGCCGCTTGCCGTCGATGCCGATAGCCGCGCAAAGCGCCAGCGCTGCCATGACGTTGGCGACATGGTGCGCCCCCGTAAGCGGCAGTTCATCCAGGGAAATGAGCGCCGATTCGCCGCAACACAAGGCATTGTCCAAGACGCCGTAATGACCGGGGCGCGGCGGCGCGTCCAGGCCGAAAGTCCGCATCCGTTCCAGGTTCTTCCAGTCGCCCATGCCGAGCGACCAGTCGTCCTCGCGGTTCAGCACCTGACTCGCGCCGCCCCGGAAAATACGCGCTTTGGCGGTCGCGTAGGCCGTCATGTCGCCATGCCGATCCAAGTGATCTTCCGCCACATTCAGCACCGCCGCCGCCGAAAAGGGCAGATAGCGGCTGGCTTCCAACTGGAAGCTGGAAAGTTCCAGCACCCAGACCTTCGGCAACGCGCCCGCCTCCAGGGCCGCCATCAAGGCGTCCAGGAGCGAAGGCGAGATATTGCCGCAAGCGACGACGGAAATGCCCGAACCCTCGAGCAGATGCGCCGTCAGCGCCGTGGTTGTGGTCTTGCCATTGCTGCCGGTAATCGCCAGCGCCAGCGCGCCGGGCTGGCAATCGTCCAGCGCCGCCATGAAAAGATCGACTTCCGAAACCACAGGAATCCCCGAAGCGGCGATTCCCGGCGTCGACAGGGGCAGCCCAGGCGAAAGGGCAATGGCGTCGACCGCGGAAAAAGTCTTCGGCGCGAACGCGCCGGTTATGACTTTGATTTCCGGCGCGAACGCACGCAAGGCGGCCCGGCCCGGCGGCGTTTCGCGGCTATCCGCCACGCGCACGTGCGCGCCCTGGCGATGGAGCCATTTCGCCATCGCCAGCCCGGATTCGCCAAGCCCCGCCACCAGAAAACGTTTGCCGGAAAGTTCCATGTCGTCCCTAGCGCAGTTTCAGGGTGGAAAGACCAAAGAGCACGAGCAGGATGGTGATGATCCAGAAGCGCACCACCACCTGCGTTTCCTTCCAGCCGCTTTGCTCGAAATGATGGTGCAGGGGCGCCATGAGGAAAATGCGCCGCCCCGCGCCGTAGCGGCGCAGGGTATATTGAAACCAGCCGACCTGGATCATGACCGACAGGGTTTCCACCACGAAGACCCCGCCCATGATGAAGAGCACGATTTCCTGGCGCACGATGACCGCCACGCAGCCCAGCGCCGCGCCCAACGAGAGCGCCCCGACATCGCCCATGAACACTTCCGCCGGATAGGCGTTGAACCACAAAAAGCCCAGCCCCGCCCCGGCAATCGCGCCCAGGAGGATGCACAATTCGCCCGCGCCGGACACATAGGGAAAGATCAGGTATTCGGCATACCTGGCATGACCGGCCACATAGGTGAAAATGACGAAGGCGGCGGCGATCATCACCGTCGGCATGATCGCCAGTCCATCCAGTCCGTCCGTCAGGTTGATGGCGTTGGAAGTTCCGACGATGACGAAATAGGTGAGCGCCACGAATCCCCAGATGCCCAACGGATAAGCGATCGTCTTGAAGAAAGGCACGATCAGTTCGGTCTGCGCCGGATTGTTGCTGGAAAAGGCGAGAAAGAGCGCCGCGCCCAGCCCCAGCACCGATTGCCATAAAAATTTCCAGCGACTCGCCAGTCCTTTCGGATCGCGGTAGACCACCTTTTTCCAATCGTCGTACCAGCCGATGATGCCGAACCCCGACATGACGATGAGCACCGTCCACACATAGCGGTTGGCGAGATCGCACCACAACAGGGTGGTCAGGGCGATGGCAACCAGAATCAGCACGCCGCCCATCGTGGGCGTCCCGGATTTGGCCAGGTGCGTTTCTGGCCCGCACTGGCGCACCGCCTGTCCGATTTTTTTCGCCGCCAGCCAGCGGATGACCTTCGGCCCCAGGGCCAGCGAAAAGAACATCGCCGTCATTGCCGCCAGCACGGTACGCAAGGTGAGGTAATTGAAGACGGAAAACGCCCGCGTCTGCGTCTCCTGGGCAAGCCATTGAAAAAACAGAAGCAACATCAGTCTGCTCCTCCCTCTGCCGCGTCCAGCAAGAGCCGGACGACCCGCTCCATGCGCATGAAGCGCGAACCCTTGACCAAGAGCGTGATCGTGCCGGAATGCCCGTCATCCGCGACGTAATCCCGCAATTCTTCCAGAAGCGCCCTCACCAGCTTTTCCGGCGTTTTGAAAACATGCGCCCCATTGCCAAAGCCGCGCGCCGCCTGCGCGCTGGCCTCGCCCAGCGCGTAGAGGCGATCCACGCCCATGCTTCGGGCGTAGCCGCCGATTTCATCGTGGTACTGGGCGCTGGCTTCGCCCACCTCGCCCATGTCGCCCAGCACCAGAAACTGCCGCCCTACCATGTTCGCCAGCACATCGATGCCCGCGCGCACCGAATCCGGATTGGCGTTATATGTGTCATCGAGAAGGATCGCGCCATACGGCCCGGCTTTTTGTTGCAGGCGCCCATTTACGCCCGGAAAACGGCGCAAGCCCTCGGCCAGCGTCTCCAGATCCAGCCCTGTCGCCAACCCCGCCGCCGCCGCCGCGCAGGCGTTCATGGCGTTGTGACGACCGGGAATCTGCAGTTCGATGTCGCGCGAACCCTGGCCGATGACAAGGGTCAGACGAGTGGAAAGACCATGCAGACTGATTTTGCCGCGCACGTCGGCGGGATGATCGAGCGCAAAGGTCAGCATTGGACGGCTGGCGTTTTTCCGCCGCCAGAGCGCGGCCTGCGGGTCGTCATTATTGACGAGGGCAACGCCGCCCGGTTCCAGGCCGTCATATATGCCCGCCTTTTCCATCGCCACGGAAGTCAGGTCGCCCAGGCCTTCCAGGTGGGCGCGCTGGGCATTGGTGACGAGCGCTACCGTGGGACGGACGATCCGGGTGAGATAGTCGATCTCGCCCGGATGGTTCATGCCTATTTCCAGTACCGCCGCCTCGTGTTCCGCGCCCAGGCGCAACAAGGTCAGCGGGACGCCAATATCATTGTTGAAATTGCCCTGCGGCGTCAGGATGTTTTTTTCTCCCCAGGCCGTCTTCAGGATACTGGCGATCATTTCGCGCGTGGTGGTCTTGCCGTTGGAGCCAGTTACGGCGATCACCGGACGCGCGTAGTCGCGCCGCCAGGCCGCCGCCAGCTTTCCCAGCGCCAGCCGGGTGTCTTCCACCAGGATGACCGGAACGCCACGCGGCAGCTTGTCCGCGGAATGCACCAGCAAGGCCGCCGCGCCCTGGGCGAAGGCTTCCTCCAGATAATCATGGGCGTCGAAACGCTCGCCCTGCAAAGCGATGAACAGGCGATGCGCGCAGGCCTGGCGCGTATCCGTCGCCACACCCTTGAGTCTGTTGTTGCCGCCGCCCGCCACCAGACGACCCGACACCGCCCCGGTAATCCGCGCCAATGACCAGCACATCATGATGTCCAGCCCTCCCTGTATTGTTGTGTCTGCCGCCAAGTCGTCAGCGCCGACCGGGCGATTTCGCCATCGTGAAACGGATACCGCTTCCCGCCAATTTCCTGGTAGTCCTCATGCCCCTTGCCCGCCAGCAGGATCACGTCCGGTTGCGCCGCCGACAAAATGGCGCAGCGGATGGCTTTGCCCCGATCCACCTCCACTTCCATCGGCGCGTTTGCCGGAACGCCCTGGAGAATGTCGTCGATGATGACGTAAGGATTCTCGTGGCGCGGATTGTCGCTGGTGATCCAGAGTTTGTCCGCGCCGGCGGCGGCGACTTCTCCCATCAGCGGACGCTTGCCGCGATCACGATCGCCGCCACATCCGAACACGCAGACCAGCTGTCCGCCGCGCGTCTCCGCCAAGAGGCGCAAGGCCGCCAGCGCGTTCTCCAGCGCGTCTGGCGTGTGCGCGTAATCGACCAGCACCAGCGGCAAGGCGGCAGAGGCATCGCCACTCGCGCCGCCGCAACGTTGCATTCGACCCGGCGGCGGCGAAAGCCGTTCCAGGCGCGATGCGGTCTCGCGCATGGAAAGCCCCGCTTCCAGAAGCGTTGCCGCTACCGCCAGCAGATTGGCGATGTTGTAAGCGCCCAATACTTCCGTTTCGATCTGGGCGTCGCCCCAGGGCGTGGAAAGGGTAAACGCCTGACGGTTCGCCGTGACGCGCAAATGCCGCGCCACGACACGCTCCATTCCGCCAGTTCCGGCGCGCGGCGCGTCCGCGTCAAGGTCTCCCAGAAGGCCATAGCCGATGACGCGCCGGGCTGTCGTTACGCGCGCCAGGCGCCGTCCCTCCTCGCCATCCAGATTGATGACCGCCAGCCGCAACCCCGGCCAGTGAAAGAGCTTTTCCTTGGCTTGGGCATAAGCGGCCATCGAGCCATGATAATCGAAATGATCGCGGGTGAAATTGGTAAAAATGGCTGTATCCACCGTCGCGCCATTCAGCCGCCCCTCTTCGATTCCGATGGAACTGGCTTCCAGTGCGCAAGCCTTGCCGCCCCGCGCCAATATGCCATCAAGCAGACGCGCGAGCGTCGCCGCCTCCGGCGTGGTAAAGCCGGTACCCCGCAAATCTTCCGGAAACCCCGCACCCAGGGAACCGATGACGCCGCAACGTTCCGGCCAGGCCGACGCCAGCCATTGGCTGATGGTGGTCTTGCCGTTGGTGCCGGTAACAGCGATGAGTTTTAGTCGCTCTGAAGGCCGCCCGTGAAGCTCGTGCGCCAACAGGCCTGCAAGGGCGCGCAGATCCGGCATCGCCCGGTTGGGACATCCATGCGCCCTGTCCCAGACAAAGCCGTCCTTATCTTCCCAGCATACCGCCGCCGCGCCTTTTGCGAGCGCGTCGGCAATGTACTTCCGGCCATCGCCCGCGTGATTGGAAAACGCCATGAACAGATCGCCGGGAAGCGTCTGCCGGCTGTCACTCGAAGCGCCCGTCAGCGCCGCGCCGATTTCCGCCGTCAGGATGCGCAGGATTTCCCGCGCGCGTTGCAGGTCTTCCTCCCGGCGCGCCATCGATTTCATCGCCAGCGTCATAGCGACGGCTCCGCGGGCAGGGTGGCGACCTGCGTCATCATGTCCGGCGCGATGCCCAGGGTGCGCAGCGCGTCCGCCGTGATCCGGGCAAATACCGGCGCGGCCACCGTGCCGCCATAGTGTTGTCCCGCCGTGGGTTCGTCGATCATCACCGCGACCACCAGGCGCGGCGCCGACATGGGCGCGATGCCGACGAAGGAAGCCACGTATTTGTCGCGCGCGTAGCCCATGCCTTCAATCTTGTAGGCGGTGCCGGTCTTGCCGCCCACGCGGTAGCCTGGCACCTGCGCGCGCGGCGCGGTGCCGCCGGGACGTACCGCCATCTCCAGCATGGCGCGTATTTCACGCGCCGTCTGCGAGGAGAACACCGGGACGCCGCGCGGCGGCGCGCCCTCGCGCAAACGCAGGGAAAGTGGGATCAAATCGCCGTCGCGGGCGAAAACCAGATAGGACGACGCCAGTTGCAAAAGGCTGGCGGAAATGCCATGACCATACGACATGGTGGCCTGCTCGATCGGCTGCCAGCTTTTCCAGGGACGCAGGCGTCCACCGACCACGCCGGGGAAATCCAGCGCCGGCGGCGCGCCAAAGCCCAGGCTGTCGAACATCTCCCACATTTCTTTCGGCTGGAAGGCGGCGGCGATCTTGGCCGTGCCGACATTGGAAGACTTCTGGATTACCTGCGCCAGGGTAAGCTGGCCGTAGGCATGGGTATCCGAAATGGTGGCGTTTCCGATGGTCAGGCGTCCCGGCGAACAATCGATATAGCTGTCGAAACGGTAACGCCCTTTTTCCAGCGCCAGCGCCACGGTAAAGGGCTTTAGGGTGGAACCCGGCTCAAAACTGTCGGTGACGGCAAGATTGCGCAATTTCGAACCGAACCGCTGGGCAAAATCGTTCGGGTTGTAGGAAGGCCAGTTGGCAAGCGCCAGCACCTCGCCATTTTGCGCGTCCAACACCACGGCGCTCGCCGCGCGCGCCCGGTGCTCATAGACCGCCTGCTTGACGGCGGAAAAGGCCAGGTATTGAATCTTGGAGTCCAGCGTCAGCGGAATATCCCGCCCATCCTGCGGCGGACGCATTCCCTTGACATCCTCGACAATCTGTCCGCGCCGGTCGCGGATGACGCTGCGATGCCCGGACACGCCCGTGAGTTCGTCCTGGAAGGCCAGCTCCACGCCTTCCTGTCCTTTGTCGTCGATACCGGAAAACCCCACCACATGCGCCGCCATTTCCGCCGCCGGATAGAAGCGGCGGAACGCGTCCCCCTGGAAAACCCCCGGCAATCGCAAGGCGGCAATGCGCGCTGCCGTCTCCGGCGTAACCTGCCGCCGGAGGTAAA
The DNA here is from genome assembly GCA_031258715.1 of Zoogloeaceae bacterium. Classification (GTDB taxonomy): domain Bacteria; phylum Pseudomonadota; class Gammaproteobacteria; order Burkholderiales; family Rhodocyclaceae; genus Azovibrio. The sequence continues at coordinate 20,710 of JAIRMN010000194.1, read as the reverse complement.
CAAAACTTTTCCCGGACGCCAGACGCCGGTTCAATTCCCTGGAATCCATCTCCAGGAGCTTCGCCAACGCCTTCTGCTGCCCTAGCTCCAGACGCGCGTCGACGGGAATGGCCCAGACGGATTTCATTGGCGCGCTGATGGCCAGCAGATTGCCATTGCGATCGGTAATCCTGCCGCGCGAAGCCGGGACTTCCAGATCGCGCAGATAACGCGAATTGCCCTCTTTTTGCAGGGTGTCGTTATGGATTACCTGTAAATAGAACGCCTGTCCCAGCAAGACCAGAAACAAAAAGAGCATGGACAACACGGCAAAGCGCGAGCGCCAGTCCGGCAAGGCCAGTTGCAACAGGGGATTTTCCGCAAACTGATGGGCTTTGACCGCAATACGGCGACGGCGGCGGATGATAGACATCAATGCCCCCCTCCCAGCGCGGCGCCCGGCAAGTTCAGCACCGGCGCCACCATCCTGAGCTGCGGCCCGCGCGCAATCTGCTCGATACGCGCGTGGCTGGCCCAAGTCGCCAGTTCCAGTTGCAACTGGCCATATTCCACTTCCAGTTGCCGCGCGCGCTCCTGTTCCGTCTCCAGCGCCTTGTAGAGCTTGCGCGCTTCGTTCTGGGCAGTCACGGTTCCCAGGGCAGAAGCCAGTATCAGGAGGAGCAGGACAAAGCAGTTAACACGCAGCATGAACGCCTCCCTGTCGCGCGCCCAATTTTTCTCCCACCCGCATCACGGCGCTCCGCGCGCGCGGATTGGCCGCCACTTCCGCCGCTGAAGCCCGCCGCGCCCGTCCGATCAGACGCAGGGTCGGCTGAGGCGTCTCATGGACTCGCAAGGGCAGGTTCCTCGGCAGATCGTCCGGCGTGGCGGCGTGGCGCAGGAAGCGTTTGACGACGCGATCTTCCAGCGAATGAAAAGCGATCACCACCAGGCGCCCGCCCGCCTTCAACAGCGCCAGCGCCTGCGGCAATGCTAACGCGAGTTGATCGAGTTCCTGATTGACATGAATCCGTAAAGCCTGAAAGCTGCGTGTCGCCGGGTCCTGCCCCGGCTCGTGGGCGCGCACGGCTTCGCGTACAAGCGCGGCAAATTCCCCGGTGCTTGCAACAGGCCGTTTGGCCCTAAAAGCCACAATCTTCTTTGCAATCTGGAAAGCAAACCGTTCTTCGCCATAGTTTCTGATGACCTCCGTAATTTCCCTGATTTCGGCCCGCGCCAGCCACTCAGCCGCCGTCTCGCCGCGCGTGGTGTCCATGCGCATGTCGAGCGGCGCGTCGCGCCGGAAACTGAACCCCCTCTTCCCATCGTCCAACTGCGGGCCGGATACTCCCAGATCGAACAATATGCCATCGAATGCGGAAAAATCCGCCGCCAACGCGCCCTCTCGCAATTCGGCAAAAGGACGATGCAACAACGTGAAACGCGTGTCACAAATGCCTTTGCCGGCGCGAATCGCTTCCGGATCACGGTCAAACGCCAAGAGCCGTCCGTCCTCTCCAAGACGCGCCAGGATTGCCCGGCTGTGCCCGCCACGCCCAAAGGTGGCGTCGAGATAAACCCCTTCCGGCCGCATGTCCAGCGCCATGACCGCTTCTTCTCGCAAAACGGTGACATGCGTCAGGGCTTCGCTCATTGCAACAAATCCTCAAGGCCCGGCGGCATCAGGGATTTCACCTCCACGCTCAAATCGTTTTGCCGCTCCCAGGCCGCCTCGTCCCAGAGTTCGAAACGCTTGCCCATGCCGGCCATGACGATCTTCCTTTCCAGTCGCGCGAGCTTGCGCAGTTCCGGCGCAATCAAGAGACGCCCCGCCGAATCCATCATGTCGTCGCGCGCGTTGCCGTTCAGTATCCGCTTCAACCGTTGCGCGTCCTGGATCGTCGAGCGCATCAGCTTTTCCTGCACCTGTTGCCAGACGGAACGCGGATAAAGCAAGAGGCAGCCATCCGGATGCGCCGTGATGGTCAATGCCTCCTCACCCGTCCGCGCAAGCGCCTCCCGGTGCAAGGCCGGAATGGCGAAGCGCCCCTTGGCGTCCAGCGTAAGCGTTGCGGTTCCCTGAAACATGTCGATAGCCACGAAGCCCACTTTTATGAACTTTTGCTCCACTTTTTAACACATTTATCCACTTTAAGACACTCTCCAACCCAATGCAAGCACTTTTTACAAAATTTTGAATCAAGACAAGGACTTAGCCGTGATTTTGAATGCAAAATCGGAACATATTTTTCTTTAAAATCAATATCCGATAACTTGAAGTTAAAGTTGATTATCAAGATTGGGCGGCGATGAAAACCATGCGCACGGCAGCGCCATCGCATGAAAAGCCCTGTCGTCATCCCTTGTCGCGCATGGGGGCGAAAAAACCGCGCTTTTTTGGAAAAGAACGCTATAATCGTAGTTTTTCGTCTTGCCGGACGAAACGATTAACCGGGCAGTGACTGCCCTGCCGGAAGGGGGTGATTTTTAATGCCGAGCATTCGCGTCAAGGAAAACGAACCGTTCGAGGTTGCCATTCGCCGCTTCAAGCGCGCGGTCGAAAAGACCGGCTTGCTGACCGAATTGCGCGCCCGCGAGTTTTATGAAAAACCGACCGCCGAGCGCAAACGCAAGGCAGCCGCTGCCGTCAAGCGCCATCACAAACGCCTGCGCAGCATGACCCTGCCGCCCAAGCTGTACTGATTCGCCGCACTGGCCTTTTGGCGTTTTGCAAAGCCGTTCGTCGTCTGACAGCGGCTTTTTGCGTTGCGCTCCAACCCTTCGCATCGGGAGAACGAAACATGGACATGCGCTCGCGCATCCACGAAGACATGAAAACCGCCCTGAAGGCAGGTGAGACCGTGCGCCTTGGCGCGATCCGCCTGTTGATGGCCGCCATCCGGCAAAAAGAAGTCGACGAGCGCGTCACGCTTGACGACGATGGCATCCTCGCCGTCATTGAAAAGATGATCAAGCGCGGCAAGGAAAGCCTGGGTCAGTTCGAAGCGGCGGGGCGTTTGGATCTGGCCGACAGGGAACGCCAGGAAATCGATACGCTCTGCGTCTATCTGCCCCGGAAAATGAGCGTCGAAGAAATCGATGCCGTCATCGACGCCGTTTTGCGCGAAACCGGCGCGGCAACGTCCGCCGACATGGGCAAGGTCATGGGCGTCCTCAAGCCGCGGCTCTCCGGCAAGGCCGACATGGGCATGGCGTCGGGACGGGTCAAGGCTCGTCTCGGCTGACCCCAGGCGCATGATCCCGGAATCTTTCATCCAGGACGTGCTGGCGCGGGTCGACATCGTCGATCTGATCGACAAATACGTGCCGCTGAAAAAGGCAGGCGCCAATTACATGGCCTGCTGCCCTTTCCACAACGAAAAAACACCTTCCTTTACCGTCAGTCCGGGCAAGCAGTTTTATCACTGTTTCGGCTGTGGCGCGCATGGCACGGCCATTGGTTTTCTCATGGAATACCAGGGCATGGGCTTCGTCGACGCGGTCAGGGAACTGGCGGCCTCGGTGGGGATACAGGTTCCGGAAGACCGAGGGCATCAAGGCGGCAGCACCGAACAAGGCAGCCGCTTGCGACGCTTAAGCGAGCGCATGGGCGAGGCGCAGGCCTTCTACAAGGCCGCCCTGAAAAAAAGTGAACGCGCCGCGCGCTACCTGAAAAGCCGGGGATTGAGCGACGAAGTGGCGGAAAGATTCGGCATGGGCTACGCGCCGGAAGGCTGGCAGTCCTTGCAGGCGGTGTTTGTCGACTACGGATCCTCGGAAATGCTGGCGACCGGGCTGGTCATCGACAGCGAAAACGGGCGGCGGCACGACCGTTTCCGGGATCGCATCATCTTTCCCATCATCAATGCCAGGGGCGAGGTCATCGGATTTGGCGGACGCATTCTGGATCAGGGCGAACCCAAGTATCTGAATTCGCCGGAAACGCCGCTCTTTGAAAAAGGGCGCGAACTCTTCGGATTGCCGCAGGCGCGCCAGGCCCTGCGCGACGAAAATTGCGCCATCGTGGTGGAAGGCTATATGGATGTGGTGGCGCTGGCGCAGCATGGCGTCGGCAACGCGGTGGCCACGCTGGGCACGGCGACCACGCCGACGCATGTGCAAAAACTCCTGCGTCAGGTGGATCGCGTCGTTTTCTGTTTCGATGGCGACGCCGCCGGGCGCAAGGCCGCCGCCAAGGCGATGGACAACACGCTGGAGGCGCTGGCTGATAACAAGACGGTCGCCTTCGCCTTCTTGCCGGAGCCGGAAGACCCCGACAGTTTCATTCGCAAGGCGGGCAAGGAGGCCTTTACTCGCCTGATCGCCCAGGCGACGCCGCTTTCCGATTTCCTGTTGCGCGCGTTGAGCGCGCGTTGCGATCTGACCACTTCGGAAGGCAAGGCGCGGCTGATTGCTGAAGCCAAGCCGCTGCTTTTGCGGGTTTCCGTGCCGCTCCTGCGTCTGCAACTGGTCAAGCGGCTGGCAGAAGCCAGCGATTTTTCGCAGATCGAAGTGGAGCGATTGTGCGGCATTCGCGGCTATGTGCCGCCCGCTCCGCTGAAAGCGGCGCGTCACGCGCCATCGCTTGCGCGCGCCCTGTTGCGTCTGGTGTTGCAAAAACCGGCGCTGGCGGCGCGGATTCCGCTGGCGCAATTGCCCGCCAGCCTGGAACGGCAAATCCTGGAGACTATTGCCCGCGCCGTGACGGACTTGTCTTTCGCCCCCAGCTACGCCCAATTGCGCGAACAGTTGCGCGGCGATCTCCAGGAACGCGCGCTGGACGCGCTGGCGGGCGAATGGATGGACATGAAGTTGGAAGACGCGGACGTGGAAAACGAATTCCAGGCGGCCCTGTCGCGCCTGGAAGCCGCCGTCCAAGACGAAGAATTCAAGCGTTTGCAAACGCAGGTGCGAGAGTTCGGCATGTCGGGACTGAGCGAGGAAGAAAAAGAACGCTTCCGCCATCTGGCGCACAGAAACAGCAAGAAAACATCCGCATGATTGCGTCGGATTGCAATCCCGCTGTCAAAGTCGCGGGTTTTGCTATGCGTTTTCCAAATAAAGATGCGAGAAGATTCATCAAATTTTTTGAGTTTGTGCTAAAATTATCAGTTTCTCTGACTTCCTCTGACTTCTTTACCAGCAGAAAAGTAGGCGTCCATGGTTACAGACAAGAGCAGCAAAAACAAAGGCATAGAAACTGCGAAACGCGCGTCGCGCAGGGAATCTGTAAAAACGGCGGCGCAATCCGCGCCACGCAAGGCAAACGTGAAGACGCCAACGAACGCGAAAGAAACGCCGGCCACCGGCAAGCCGTCCCGCAAGTCCGCGTCGGAGCGCGTAAAACCCGTGCCTCGCGCGCCGCGCGCCGCCGCCCGGAAAACATCGGAAGCGCCCGCGCGCGCGGCAGGCAAGGCGGCGACAAAGACAGCCGCGCCCGCCGGTAAAGCCGCCGGAACAAAAGCGGCAGCGCTTGGGAAGAAAGCCACGGCAAGCCCGGAGACGCCAAAGCCCGCCAAAGCCGCAGGCAAGGTGACGCCCAAAGCCCCGGCCCGCTCCGCCTCCAGGCGGACATCCGCCGCGACCGCGGATAAAACGACCGCCAGAACCGCCGCCAAAGCGCCAGCGTCCTCCTCGTCCAGACCTACCCGGAACGCCGCGAAAGACAAGGCGGGGCAGGAAAAGGCAAGTACCCGTGTTGCCCTCAAAAGAGAAAAGGCGCGCGCGGAAAAAAGCGCGAGAGAGGCGGCAAAGGCTGCGGCAAAAGCGGCGGCAAAGGCCGCGAAGGAAGCCGCGAAGTCGGCGGAAAAAGCCGCGAAGGAAGCGGCGAAGGAAGCGGAAAAGGCCGCGAAGGAGGCCGCCAGGGCGGCAGCCAAAGCCGCGAAGGAAGCGGCAAAAGAAGCGGCGGCGGCGGCCAGGGCAGCCCTCAAGACACGTTTCGGCAAAAAAGACAAGGCGGCGGAGAGCCTCCTGAACATGGTCAATGGCATCGCGCAAACGGAAGTGGATGTCGAAACGCGCAAGCTGCGCCTGAAAGAATTGATCAAGCTGGGCAAGGAGCGCGGTTATCTGACCCACGCCGAAATCAACGACCACCTGCCGGATGACGTGGTGGATGCCGAGCAGATCGAATCCATCATCACCATGTTCAGCGACATGAACATCAAGGTGTTTGACGAAGCGCCTGCCGATGAAGACCTGTTGTTGTCCGACGCGTCCGCCGCCGCGCCCGGCGATGACGACGAAGACGATGAACCCATGCGGGTGCTGCTCTCCACCGTCGAATCCGAATATGGCCGCACGACCGACCCGGTGCGCCTGTACATGCGCGAAATGGGCGCGGTGGAATTGCTCACCCGCGAAGGCGAGATCGAGATCGCCAAACGCATCGAAGAAGGCTTGAAGCACATGGTGCAGGCCATTTCCGCCTGTCCGACCACCATTGCCGAAATCCTGGAGATGGTCGATAAGGTAAAAAAGGATGAAATCCGCATCGACGAACTGGTCGATGGCCTGGTCGATCCGGACGCGCCGGAAAAGGAACAGCGCGAAGACGAGGTGGAAGAAACCGCCGTCGAAGACAGCGACAAGGAAGACAAGGACGAAAACGAAGACGAAGAATCGGACGAAGATGCCGAAAGCCGCGCCGCGTCCGCTTCCCTGGCGCAACTGAAGGCGGACGCGCTGGTGCACTTTGAGCGCATCCGCGCCGATTACGGGAAAATGCTCAAGGTATTGAGCGGAAAAGGCTCACAGCATAAGAGTTATCTCGTCCTGCAACAGCAGATCAGCAACGAACTCCTGAATATCCGCTTCACTTCCCGCGTCATTGAACGCTTTTGCAACAGCGTGCGCGGCATGGTCGAGCGGGTGCGCGAATCCGAGCGCAACATCCAGCGCATTTGCGTAGACAAGGTGCGCATGCCGCGTCCCATTTTCCTGGAGAGCTTTCCCGGCAATGAAACGCGCTTGGAGTGGGTGGAGACGGAAATCGCCAACGCGCCCAGGAATTATGCTGACGTATTGGGACGCAATGCGCCCAATATCCGTGAGGAACAACAAAAACTCATCGCCCTGCAAGATCGCCTGGGCCTGCCGCTGAAGGAACTGAAGGGCATCTACAAGCAGATGAGCAGCGGCGAGGCCAAAGCTAGGCGCGCCAAGTGCGACATGACCGTAGCCAACTTGCGGTTGGTTATCTCCATCGCCAAGAAATACACCAACCGCGGCTTGCAATTCCTCGATCTGATCCAGGAAGGCAACATCGGCCTGATGAAAGCCGTCGATAAATTCGAATATCGTCGCGGCTACAAATTTTCCACCTATGCCACGTGGTGGATTCGCCAGGCCATCACTCGCTCGATCGCGGATCAGGCGCGCACCATCCGCATTCCAGTGCACATGATCGAGACCATCAACAAAATGAATCGCATCAGCCGCCAGATTTTGCAGGAAACCGGCTTTGAACCCGATCCAGCGACGCTGGCGGAAAAAATGGAAATGCCGGAAGACAAGGTTCGCAAGATCATGAAAATCTCCAAGGAGCCGATCTCCATGGAAACGCCCATCGGCGACGACGACGATTCGCACCTGGGCGATTTCATCGAGGACACGGCGACCTTGGCGCCTGCCGACGCCGCCATGTATTCCAGCTTGCGGGAAGTCACGGCGGAAATACTGGATACCCTGACGCAGCGGGAAGCCAAGGTGCTGCGTATGCGTTTCGGCATTGAAATGAACAACGATCACACGCTGGAAGAAGTCGGCAAACAGTTCGACGTCACCCGCGAACGCATCCGGCAAATCGAAGCCAAGGCGCTGAGAAAATTGCGCCACCCCACCCGTTCCGATCGGCTCCGCAGTTTTGTCGATACGAACGGCAACTAGGCGCTGGCCGCCGGATCGCGTCTTTGCAATTCGCATCGCGCGCTGTGAGCATCGTGTCGCAAAAACCCATTGGCGTATTTGATTCGGGATTGGGCGGCCTGACCGTATTGGAATCCCTGCGCGCGCGTCTGCCGGACGAGGATTTCATCTATTTTTCCGACGCCCGCCACCTGCCCTACGGCGACAAGCCTGAACCCTTCATTCGGACGCGCGCCCAGCAGATTGCAGCCGTACTGGCGGAATGCGGCTGCAAGGCCATTGTCGTCGCCTGCAACACCGCCACCGCCGCCGCCGCCGAAGGCATACGCGCGCAGATCGTCATTCCTGTCGTCGCGTTGGAACCCGCCATCAAACCGGCGGCGACGCTGACCCGGAACGGCATACTCGGCGTGCTCGCCACCACCCACACGCTGGCAAGCCGCCGTTTTGCCCAACTGGTCAAAACCCATGCCGCCGGGACGACCGTCATCGTGCAGGCCTGTCCCGGTCTTGCCGAAGCCATAGAAAGCGAGGGGCCAAAGAGCGCAAAAGTCGAAACCCTGCTGGATGCTTACGTGCGTCCGCTCGCCTCTGCCAACGCCGATGTCGTTGTCCTGGGCTGCACCCATTATCCGTGGGTCAAGGCGGGCATTGCCCGGCGTCTCCTGCCGGAAACGACTGTGGTCGATACCGGCGAAGCTGTTGCCCGTCAGCTTGAGCGCCGGTTGAAAGAAGAGAACCTCCTGGGCGGTCGCGGCCAGTTGCGTTTTGCCACCAGCGGTGACGCCCTCCAGGTCGGCGCAACCCTCGCTCGCCTCTGCGGCATTTTTGCGCCCGTGGAAAGCTGGGCGATATGAATAACGGATGCGCCATGACGAGACACGAAGCGACGCGGTAATCCAGATTCGTAACCCGCGGCGCGAAGCGCCGGTAACTTCGCTGCCTCCTGAGGCCTGATCCCTGTTCTCTGTTCTCCGATGTGGAATAATGTGGGCGGTGTGGAGATTCTTTCGGTCTTTTGCAGGGTTTTCCTTCTGATGAATTCGCTACGTATCATTGGCGGTCAGTGGCGGCGGCAGATCGTTCGTTTTCCGGACGGATCGGGGTTGCGTCCGACGCCGGATCGGGTGCGGGAGACGCTCTTCAACTGGCTGGAGCAAGATTTGCGCGGGCGGGTCTGTCTCGACCTTTTTGCGGGCAGCGGCGCGCTGGGTTTCGAGGCGGCTTCCCGCGGCGCGGCGCGGGTGGTAATGGTGGAAAAGGATATCCGGGTAATGCGGGCATTGAAGGAAAACGCGCGGCGGCTCAAAATGCCGGAGACGGTGGAATTCGTCGCGGCGGATGCGTTAGAATTCGCCACTTCCCGCAAGACGCCGTTCGACGTGGTGTTTGCCGATCCGCCCTATCGACAGGGATGGCTTGCCCGCCTCGAACCCGTCCTGGACGCGCTCATCGACGCCGGGGGCAGTCTGTACGCGGAAGCGGAATTCCCTGTCGAGACCTTGGGGCGGTGGCGCGTCACGCGCCAGGGACGGGCGGGACAGGTTTATTTTCATTTGCTCAACATACTGGAGCCTGACACTTGAACAAACGCACATCGCCGGAGAGTCGCCTCGCGGTTTATCCCGGCACCTTCGATCCCATCACGCGCGGGCATGAAGACCTAGTGCGGCGGGCGGCGCGGCTCTTCGACAAGGTAACGCTGGCCGTGGCGGAAAGTCCGGCCAAGCAGCCCTTTTTTTCGCTTGCCGAGCGCGTGGGCATGGCCCAGGAGATACTTGCCGATCTCCCCAATGTGGAAGTCCACGGCTTCAATTGCCTGCTCATGCACTTCGTGCAGGAACAGGGCGCGCAGGTGATCATTCGCGGGTTGCGGGCGGTTTCCGATTTCGAATACGAATTCCAGATGGCGGGCATGAATCGCCAGCTTTTTCCGGTGGTGGATACCGTCTTCCTGACGCCGGGCGAACAATACATGTTCGTTTCCGCCACCATGGTGCGTGAAATCGCCCGATTGGGCGGCGAGATCCACAAGTTCGTGCATCCCGCCGTGGCGCGGCGGCTGATGGAGACCGCGCGATAGGCAGCGGCAATCTTGATTTTTTAAAACCGGGAGGAACCCCAGAAATGTCTTTGAAAATTACCGACGAGTGCATCAACTGCGATGTGTGCGAACCCGAGTGCCCGAACGAGGCCATTTCCCAGGGCGAGGAAATCTATGAAATCGACCCGGAAAAATGCACGGAATGCGTCGGCCATTACGACCAGCCGCAATGCGTCCAGGTCTGTCCCGTCGATTGTATCCCGAAGGATCGCGAAGAGACGCAAGAGGCGCTGATGGCGCGTTATCGCAAGCTGACCGCCTGACCAGAAAACCGGGGATCGGAAAATCGGGAATCCGCAAGCCCCGCTGATGCCCGATGCCCGTTCCGCCTCATGCGCCGCCTCCTTTTCCTGCTGCTCTTCTCCTTTTGTTCCGCCGCCTTCCCGGTGCAGGGCACGGGCGAGATTGCGGGCAGGAAAGAGGATTTGAAAGAGCTGCGCGAGCGCATCGAAGCCCTTAAAAAGGAGCTTTCCGCCAACGAGGAATCGAGAGTGGAGGCCGCCGACCAGTTGAAGCAGTCCGAAGAGCGGATTTCCACCGCCCAGCGGCAGTTGCTGGCCCTGAGACAGGAACAGTCGCGCCTGCAAAACACCTTGCGGGAACTCGCCCAGAACGCGCGCGAACAAGAAAACACCCTGGCAGACCAGCAAAAACAACTGGAAAAACTCCTTTACCGCCAATATCTGCAAGCTTCGCCAGACGCCCTGCAACTGGCGCTGAATGGCAACGACCCCAACCAGTTGGCGCGCGATCTCTATTATCTCGTCATCATCGCCCGCGCGCGCGGCGTCCTGTTGTCGGAGATGCGCGCCACGCTCGCGCGGCAAAAAAGGCTGGCGGCGGACGCCAGGGCCAGGGAAGCTGAACTTGCCGAAGTGCGGACAGAGCAGGAAGCGGAACATGTCAAACTGATGGCGCAAAAGGCCGAGCGCAAGAAAGTCCTGAACCAGATCGCCGGGAAAATCAAGGCGCAGAAACAGGAAATCGGCAACCTGCAACGCGATGAAAAACGTCTCTCCCAGCTTGTGGATCGCTTGACCAAGCTTCTGGCCGAACAGGCGAAGGCCGCCGCGAGAAAGGAAGCCGAAGAACGCGCCAGGAAGAATGCCCGGAACGCCGGGAGCGCCGGAAAGAACGCCGCCGCCGGACAACTGGAAAACCGCGCCCTGCCCACCGCCACCCGCGGCAATTTTGTCCGGTTGAAGGGCAAGCTGCGGCTCCCGGCGCGGGGTCAGGTCACGGGGCGTTTCGGCGCGCCGCGCGAAGGCGGCACGACCTGGAAAGGGCTTTTTATTCGCGCCGCCCAAGGGAGCGAAGTCAAGGCCATCGCCAGGGGACAGGTCGTCTATGCGGAGTGGATGCGCGGCTTCGGCAATCTCCTGATCCTCGATCACGGTTCCGGCTATCTGAGCGTCTATGGCAACAACGACGCGCTCTATAAGCAAGTGGGCGATCAGGTGGAAGGCGGCGACACGATCGGCGCGGCGGGCAATAGCGGTGGCAACGCGGATTCCGGTTTATACTTCGAACTTCGTCATCAGGGACGGGCACTCGACCCCATGCAGTGGGTCTCTCTCAAATAAGAGTCACATCATGAACAGAAAAACTTTCAGTCTCATCCTCGGCGGCTTTGCCGCAGGCGTGTTCATCACCATCGGTTTTTTGCAATCCTCTGCCTTTGCTGACGGGGAGCAGCGCAATGTCGGCTTGCCGGTGGAAGAACTGCGCACCTTCGCCGAAGTGTTCAACGCCATCAAGCAGGGTTATGTCGAGCCGATCGAAGACAAAAAAATGATCGCCAACGCCATTTCCGGCATGTTGTCCAATCTCGATCCGCATTCTTCCTATCTCGACGCCGAATCCTTCAACGAACTGCAAGTCGGCACCCAGGGTGAGTTTGGCGGACTGGGGATCGAGGTGGGCATGGAAGACGGTCTGGTGCAGGTGGTTTCGCCCATCGAGGATACGCCCGCCTATCGCGCGGGCATCAAGGCGGGCGACCTGATTTTCAGGCTGGACGACACGCCCATCAAGGGCATGAGCCTGAATGACGCCGTAAAGAAAATGCGCGGCAAACCGCAGACCCAGATTCATCTCTCGATTCTCAGGAAAGGCGAGAACAAGTCCATAGAACTCACCCTGACGCGGGAAATCATCAAGGTGCAAAGCGTCAAGTCGAAGCTGGTGGAACCCGGTTATGGCTGGGTGCGTGTGACCCAGTTCCAGGAAAACACCATTCCGTCTCTCGCCAGGCATCTGGGTGATCTCTATAAACAGGGCGATCTGAAGGGTCTGGTGCTGGATTTGCGCAATGACCCCGGCGGTCTCCTGAATGGCGCGGTGGGTGTATCCAGCGCCTTCCTGTCTGCGGGCAGCAAGGTGGTTTCCACGGACGGGCGCATCCCCGACGCCAAACAGGAATACCGGGCTGTGCCGGAAGATTATCTGCGCGGCACGCAGGTCGATCCGCTGCGCGCCTTGCCGGAAGGCGTCAAGAACGTGCATATGGTGGTGCTGGTCAATAGCGGATCGGCTTCCGCCTCGGAAATCGTCGCGGGCGCGTTGCAAGATCACCAGCGCGCCGTGATCATGGGAACGCAGACCTTCGGCAAAGGCTCGGTGCAAACCATCGTCCCCCTGCCTGACAGCACCGCCATCAAGCTGACCACAGCCCGCTACTACACGCCCAATGGCCGTTCCATCCAGGCCAAGGGCATAGAACCGGACATCGAAGTGGAAGAAAGCGCCAACGGCAGCCGGGGAATGCGCTTGCGTGAAGCCGACCTCGAAGGCCACCTGATCAATGACCGCGAAACCTCGAAGGACGCCGCTCTCGACGGCAAGCCCGCCAGGGCGCCGGACGGCAGGGAAGACGCTGCGGAAAACCTGCCGCAACGCCTGGAATACGCTTCCGCCTCCGATTACCAGTTCCAGCAGGCGCTCAGTCTCCTGAAGGGGATGCAGATCATGCAGAAAACCGCGCGCCAATGAGTCGGAAAGCGGGCATCCACGACCGCCCGCCAACTTTCGAAATCGGGAGGCAATGCCTCCCGGACGCTTTTTGAAAGTCGGCAAAGATTGTCCCGACTGCGCCCCTTGTCTCCTGCCTCCTGTCTACTGATGAACGACCAGCAGCTCCTGCGTTACAGCCGTCATATCCTGCTCGATGATCTGGGCATCGCGGGGCAGGAACGCCTGATGAATGCCAGTGCGCTGGTTGTTGGCGCGGGCGGGCTGGGTTCTCCGGCGGCGCTCTATCTGGCGGCGGCGGGCGTTGGAACGCTGACGATCGCCGATGGCGACAGGGTGGATCTCAGCAACCTGCAACGGCAGATACTGCATACGGAAACGCGCGTCGGCATGAACAAGGCGCGTTCCGCGCAAACCGCGCTGGCCTTGCGCGATCCGGGAGTCAGGGTCATCGCGCTCGAACGGCATTTGTCGGGCGCGGCGCTGGAAAAGGCGGTGCGAAACGCCGATCTGACGCTCGATTGCAGCGACAACTTTGCCACGCGCCATGCCGTCAACCGCGCCTGCGTCCAGTTCAGAAAACCGCTGATCTCCGGCGCGGCCATTGGCTTCACAGGACAAGTCGGCGTTTTTGACCTGCGCCTCGAAGCATCTCCTTGCTATCACTGCCTATTTCCGGAAGTCGAAGAGACAGACGCGCCGCGCTGCGCGCAAAGCGGCGTTTTCGCCCCGCTGACCGGCGTCATCGGCGCGATCCAGGCGGGCGAAGCCATCAAGCTGCTGGCCGGCATGGGAGAGACGCTCACCGGACGCCTCCTGCAAGTCGACGCCCTGAATGCCCGCATACGCACGGCAAACCTTCCGCGTGACCCCCAATGCGGCGTGTGCGGAAACGGCGCTTTCCGGCCTCCTGAACCTTAAACGCGGCGATTCACGATCAGCACAACGCCGACCAGCAGAAGCCCCAGCGGCCACCAGACGCGGATGAGGGCGGCCACCTGCGCCTGCAGGATTCCCAGTTCGATGGCGAGAAACAAAAGGCCATAGAGCGCCAGCGTCACGCCGAGAAACCAGGCGCGCAGATTGATCAGCAGACTACCCAGCAACAAGAGACCCAAAGGCCACCAGACCGCCATTATCGCCGCGCCGTTCAGGTTGAAAAAGCGCAGGTTGGCCGCTAGCAGCAACACCCCCAACACCACCAGGATAGCCCCGGTAATTACACGTCCAAGCATTTTTTTCAGGCTGTATGAAGTTTCGGAAAACTGGCCGCGACGCCAGAAGGAAGCCCAAACGACGCGCTTTTGCGCATCCAGGGTTTTTCAGGAAGGAATGGTAGCAGATTCATCCAAAAACCAACTCCGGTTTGAAACCCCGCCCGTAAGAAAGGCGCGAAGGTTGGAACCCCGTTCGATCGGTCGGGGTTTCGACCGTAGCCATTCAGGGGAAAGAAACTCATCGAGAATGGCGTCAGACCGACAGCCCTGAAGGGGGCTGCCGCTAATTTCTTGCTGAGGCGGGGTATTCTCTCTTCTGTCTTCTGACGACTGAAAAGCAATCTGTCCTCTGTTTTTTGTCCCCTGATTCCTGTTCCCCTTCCCGCCGGGAATTTATTGCGTCCGCATCCAATGGTTGGCGTCCGGCGTACAATGGCGCGGCGTTCTGCGTTTCTGGTCTTTTGCCGATGAAACTTTCCGAAGTCTGTATTGCGCGTCCGGTTTTTGCCACGGTGCTTTCCTTGGTGCTCATGCTGTTGGGCGTGGTCTCCTATGGGCGGCTGACGGTGCGTGAGTATCCGCATATCGACGAGCCGATTGTCACGGTTTCCACCACGTATCGCGGCGCGTCGGCGGAAATCATCGAGTCGCAGATCACGAAACCCCTGGAGGATTCGCTGGCGGGCATCGAGGGCGTCGAGGTGCTTTCTTCGGTTTCCCGTTCCGAGAGAAGCCAGGTTTCCGTGCGTTTCAAGGTGGAACGCGACCCGGATTCCGCCGCTTCCGACGTGCGCGACCGCGTTTCGCGCGCGCGGGGAAAGCTGCCGGACGATGTGGATGAACCCATCATCGCCAAGGTGGAATCGGACGCCGACCCGATTATCCGCCTTTCCTTTTCTTCCGATCGGCATACGCCCCTGGAAGTGAGCGACTACGCCAGCCGCATCGTCAAGCCTCGGCTGCAAACCCTGCCAGGCATGGCGGACGTGGGCATCTATGGCGAGCGCCGTTTTGCCATGCGAATATGGCTGGATCGCGCCCGGCTGGCCGCCTATCAGGTGACGGCGCAGGACGTGGAGGATGCCCTGCGCCAGCAGAACGTGGAAGTGCCCGCCGGACGCATCGAAAGCCGACGGCGGGAATTTTCCGTGGTGGCGCAGACGGATTTGCAGCGGCCGGAAGAATTCGCGGCGGTGATTGTGAAGACGGTCAATGGCTATCCGGTGCGCCTTGCCGATCTGGGACGAGTGGAGATCGGCGCGGAATCCGAACGCAACCTTTCCCGCTTTTCCGGCAGGAGCGCCGTCAATCTGGGGTTGATCAAGCAATCCACTGCCAATCCGCTGGAACTGGCCTATGCCTTGCGGGAGGAATTGCCGCGCATCACCGCCGAACTGCCGGAAGGCATGAGCGTCGATGTTTCCTACGATTCCACTACCTTCATCGATCGCTCGATCGCGGCGGTGTTTTCCACGATTGGGGAATCCATCGCGCTGGTGATCTTGATCATTTTCTTTTTCCTCCGGAATTTTCGCGCGACGCTGATTCCGCTGGTGACGATTCCGGTGTCGCTCATCGGCGTCTTCACCCTGATGTTCGTCATGGGTTTTTCCATCAATACCTTGACCCTGCTGGCGTTGGTGCTGGCGATCGGGCTGGTGGTCGATGACGCCATCGTGATGCTGGAAAACATCTTTCGTTATGTCGAAGCGGGCATGTCGCGCCGCGCGGCGGCGGTAAAGGGCGCGCGGGAAATCGGGTTTGCCGTGGTCGCCATGACCATCACCCTGGCCGCCGTCTATGCGCCGGTGGCCTTCATGACCGGTAGAACCGGCAAGCTCTTCATCGAATTCGCGCTCACGCTCGCCGGGGCGGTGCTCGTTTCCGGGTTCGTCGCGCTTACGCTTTCGCCGATGATGTGTTCGCAGCTCCTGCGGCGCCAGACGCGGCATAGCCGCGCCTTTGCGTTGGTGGAGGGCGTTTTGGACGCGCTGACGCAGGGCTATCGGCGCGCGCTGGCGTTCATGCTCGGACGGCGCGTGTGGGTCATGGGGATGTTTTTCGTGGTGGCGGCGGCGGGCGGGCTGTTGTTCATGCTCTTGAAATCGGAGCTTGCGCCCATCGAGGATCGCGGCACCATCGTCGGTTCCTTTTCCGGGCCGGAAGGCGCGACGCTGGACTACATGGATGGCTACGCCCGCCAACTGGAAGCGATTTACATGAAGACGCCGGAAATCGACCGTTACAACATCGTCGTCGGCGCGCCCATCCTGAATCGCGGCGTCTCCTTCGCGCGGTTGACCGACTGGAAGGCGCGCAAGCGTTCGGCGCAGGAGATCGCCGAGGAACTGCGTCCGCAATTTTCCGCCATTCCCGGCATCCTGGCCTTTCCCACGCTGCCGCCCTCGCTGGGGCAGAGCGGACGGGCGCAGCCGGTCAATTTCGTCATCGTCACCAGCGCCGCCTACACCGAACTGGCGGAAGTGGTGGACGGCTTCGTGCGGGAAATCCGCGGGAATCCCGGCCTGAACAACGTCGATACCGACCTGCGCCTGAACAAGCCGGAACTCAACGTGCGCGTCAATCGCGAACGCGCCGCCGATCTGGGCGTTTCCGTGGATACCGTGGGACGCACCCTGGAAACCATGCTCGGCGGACGCCAGGTGACGCGCTTCAAGCGCGATGGCGAACAGTACGAAGTCATCGTCCAGGTGGAAGACGACGAACGGGTCACGCCGGAAGACATCCGCGACATCTACACGCGTGGCGGGAACGGCGAGATGATCCCCTTGTCCAACCTGCTTTCCGTGGAAGAGACCGTCAGTCCCAGGGAACTGAACCACTTCGCCCAGCGCCGCGCCGTGACCATCACCGCCAACCTCGCGCCGGGCTACGCCCTGGGCGAGGCGCTGGCCTTCATGGAGGAGACCGCCCGGAAGACGCTGAAACCCGGCTATGCCGTGGATTACAACGGCCAGTCGCGCGAATTCCGCCAGTCCTCTTCCTCGCTCGCCCTGACTTTCCTTTTGGCGCTGGCCTTCATCTATCTGGTGCTGGCGGCGCAGTTCGAAAGTTTTCGCGCGCCGTTCATCATCATGCTGACCGTTCCCTTGTCCATGACCGGCGCCTTGGCCGCGCTTTACTTTTTTGGCGGCACGCTGAACGTGTATAGCCAGATCGGCCTCGTCACCCTGGTCGGCCTGATCACCAAGCACGGCATCCTGATCGTGGAATTCGCCAATCAATTGCAGGAACAGGGCAAGGATCGCCTGGCCGCCGTCATGGAAGCCGCGCGTTTGCGCCTGCGCCCCATCCTCATGACCACCGGCGCGATGGTGCTGGGCGCGTTGCCGCTGGCGCTGGCGACCGGCGCGGGCGCGGAATCCCGACGGCAAATCGGCTGGGTCATCGTCGGCGGCCTCCTGCTTGGCACCTTCTTCACCCTTTTTGTCGTTCCCACGGTCTATAGCCTTCTGGCGCTCGGGACGCGGGAAGCGGAGACGCATCCGGAATAGCCCGCGCCGGTTTCAGTCCGCCTTGCCGCGCGCGTCCCGGATGGCTTCCATAATCTCCGCCTCGCTGGCGGCCTCGCTCACCACGGCTTCTCCCAGGGTCTTCAGCAGGACGAGGCGCAGGCGTCCCCGCCGGACTTTCTTGTCGTGACGCATGAGTTCCAGATAGCGTTCCGTGCCCAGATCGGGCGCGCGGACGGGGAGGGCGGCGGCGGCGAACAGGCGTTCGATACGGGCGACATCCGCCGTCGAAAGCCAACCCATCCGCATGGAAAGCCGCGCCGCCATGAGCGTCCCCGCCGCCACCGCCTCGCCGTGCAGCCAGACGCCATAACCCATGCCGGTCTCGATCGCGTGTCCAAAAGTATGCCCCAGGTTCAGGAGGGCGCGCGCGCCCTGTTCGCGTTCGTCCTCGGCCACGATTTCCGCTTTGTGCCGGCAGGCGCGGCCTATCGCCTCGATCAGCGAAGTCGCGTCGCGCGCCATCAGTTCCGGCATGTGGTCTTCCAGCCAGCACAAAAAGTCCGCGTCGCGCATCAGGCCGTATTTGACGACTTCGGCCATGCCCGCGGAAAGCTCGCGCCGCGGCAGGGTCGACAGGGTGTCGATGTCGATCACGACCCGCGAGGGCTGGTGGAACGCGCCGATCATGTTCTTGCCCAGCGGGTGGTTGATGGCCGTCTTGCCGCCCACGGAAGAATCCACTTGCGCGAGCAGGGTGGTCGGCATCTGGATGAAGTCCATCCCGCGCTGGTAGCAGGCGGCGGCAAAGCCGCCCATGTCGCCGATGACGCCGCCGCCCAGCGCGATCAGGGTGTCGCCGCGCTCGCAATGGTGTTCCAGCAGGGCGTCGAAAATCCGGTTCAGGGTTTGCCAGTCCTTGTAGGCTTCGCCATCGGGCAAGACAATCTCGAAGGGCTTCGCGCCCACCGCCCGCAGGCTTGCGCGCACGGTTTGCAGATACAGGGGCGCGACGGTTTCATTGCTGACCACGGCGACGTTTTGCCCCGAAAGACGGGCGGGCAGCGATGCCGGATCGGAGAGCAGGCCGCGCCCGATGTGGATGGAATAGGCGCGTTCGCCCAGGGCTACAGTGACGATCGGCATTGTCGGTTGAATTCCTTCAACAGGGTTTGCGCCAGCGCGTGCGGCGGCGCTTCGCCGCCCTGGATGACGAAATGCGCGCATTCCCGGTACAAGGGATCGCGCGCCGTGTAGAGGGTTTCCAGGCAGGATAGCGGATTTTCCACCTGCAGGAGTGGCCGATTGCGGTCATGCTGGGTGCGCGCCCAGAGAAAATGGGGCGATACGTCCAGATAGACCACCCAGCCGTTTGCGCGCAGCAGGCGGCGATTTTGCTCCGCCAGGATGACGCCGCCGCCCGTCGCCAGGACAATCGGCGGCCCGTCGCGCTGGAGGATTTCCGTGATGATCTGCGCCTCGCGGCGACGGAATCCGGCTTCGCCTTCGATTTCGAAGATGGTGGGGATGTCGACGCCTGTGCGCGCCACGATTTCATGGTCGGAATCCACGCAGTCGCGCCCCAGCCGTTTGGCCATCTGGCGGCCTATGGTGGTTTTTCCCGAACCCATGAGGCCGATCAGATGGATATTCCTGTCCGGGTTCATCGAGCGATCGCGCAAGGGAAACGTCGCGGCTTGAGGAGACGCCTGGGTTCAGAGAAGGCCGGTCAGGAGACCCGCGCCGAAAATCGTGATGCCGCCGCCCGCCAGCCGCGCCCAGGGCACATGCCGCGCCAGCAGGAGACGCCCGATCAAGAGACCGGCAATGTGGATCAGCGCCGTGCTCGACACCATGCCGGCAATGGCGGCCACAGGACTGTCGCCGCCCAGTTCCGCGCCATGCGCCGCGCCGTGAAAAATGGCGAACGCGCCCGTCAGCAACGCGCCCGCCACGAGCGGAAACCGCACCTGGCCAACCAGCAGGAGGCCGAGGACGAAGAGCGAAGCGGCGATCATTGGCTCGACAAACGGAAAGTCCAGCCCCGCCAGCCCCAGGATCGCCCCGGTCAACAAAAGAGAAGCAAAGGCAAGCGGCGCAACCCAGATACGGCGCGTGGTCATGGCGCTCCAGATGCCGACGGCAAGCATGGCCGCCAGGTGATCCGCGCCGGTCAGGGGATGCAAAAACCCCGCCAGGAAGCCCGGCGCGTCTCCATGCCCCGTATGCGCCAACGCGCCAAAAGAAAGGAAGGACAACACGACAAGAACAAAAGGCTTCGTGTGGCTGAACGACATGGATCGGTCTCCGTGCAAGGAAATGCGCGTTCCACGACAAGACACGCGCCGAAGGCGGAAGGATACGCTATTTCAGAGGACAGAGGACAGAGGACAGAAAAATTACCGGCGCTTTGCGCCGCGGGTTACGAATCTGGATTGCTTCGTCGCTTCGCTCCTGAGAATGACGAAGGGTGGAGCGTTTTGGGTCGCGCCACGCTTGCAATGACACACGTCTCCCACGTCAAAAGCGAGAGCAAAGCCTGCGGCAATCCAGAACGGCCTTTCAGTCAACGCCAACCTTCCAGAAAACGCATCCCACCTCGTCATTCTCCGGAACGAAGCAATCCAGTCGGGCGTTCAGCTGGCTCCGGCGCGTCAGTAGACAGGGATCAGGAATCAAAAGAAGTTACCGGCGCTTCGCGCCCGGCGGTTTTTTCGGGCGGCAGCCAGCAATGGGCGCGGCGCGCTTCAAAAGCAGAATTTCTCGCGCCAGGGTATGCACGACGACCCACACGGAGCCCGGCCTTTTATGGCGCGGGGCCACGTTATCCAGGCGGCGCGCCGTTTTTTCAGGATTCCCGCCCGAAGCGGCGTCCGTTCTGGCGGCATGGAGTGGAATAAACCGGCAACGGGAAATCCATGCCCCAGAACCGGCGCGGGGGAACCCGGATCCCCGTTTTTTTCAGCGGCCAGCGGACGGAAAAGGGGATTGCCCGGCGCTCCGGCGCGATCGGAGTCGTGTAAAGCGATTTTTGCCGCTTCTCGAATTTTCCGGCAGTTTTGCTTTTTTCCTTCTGCATGATATATTGTTACGGCAATGAG
>JAIRMN010000048.1 GCA_031258715.1 Zoogloeaceae bacterium | reverse complement strand
TCTTGATCATGTCGACCACGTGCGGGCGGCCCTCGGTGAATTTGTTGACCGTCCGCACCGCGATGCCCGCCGCTTCGATGGCGGCAGCCGTGCCGCGCGTGGCGACGATGGAAAATCCCGCCGCCGACAGATGGCGGGCGATTTCCACCGCCTTCGCCTTGTCGCTGTCCTTCACCGACAAAAAGACCTTCCCCCCGGAAGGCAACCGGACGCCCGCCGCCAATTGGGATTTGACGAAGGCTTCCGCAAAGGTTCTGCCCACGCCCATCACTTCGCCGGTGGATTTCATCTCCGGCCCCAGGATGTTGTCGACGCCGGGGAACTTGATGAAGGGAAATACCGCTTCCTTCACCGAAAAGTAGGGCGGCACCACTTCCCTTGTCACGCCCTGCGCCTTCAGGGTCTTTCCCGCCATGCAGCGGGCGGCGATCTTCGCCAGTTGCAGGCCCGTGGCCTTGGAAACGAAAGGCACCGTGCGCGAAGCCCTGGGGTTTACTTCCAGCACATAGACCACGTCGTTCTGGATGGCGAACTGCACGTTCATCAGGCCCACCACGTTCAGGGCCTTCGCCATCTGCTTCGTCTGCCGGCGCAATTCGTCGGCAATGGCCGGGGAGAGCGAATAGGGCGGCAGCGAGCAGGCGGAATCGCCGGAATGGACGCCCGCCTGTTCGATGTGCTCCATGACGCCGCCGATGATGACTTCCTCGCCGTCGGAAAGCGCGTCCACATCGACTTCGCAGGCGTCGTTCAGAAAGCGGTCCAGGAGCACCGGCGAATCGTTGGAAACCTTGACGGCTTCGCGCATGTAGCGTTCCAGGTCCTTTTGTTCATGGACGATTTCCATCGCCCGTCCGCCCAGCACATAGGAAGGCCGCACCACCAGGGGATAGCCGATCTCCCCGGCGAGTTCCAGCGCCTCCGCCTCGGTGCGCGCCGTGCGGTTGGGCGGCTGTTTCAAGCCCAGTTCGTTGAGGAGTCGCTGGAACCGTTCGCGATCTTCGGCCACATCGATGGATTCGGGCGAAGTGCCGATAATGGGCACGCCATTCGCTTCCAGGTCGAGCGCGAGTTTCAACGGCGTCTGGCCGCCATACTGGACGATGACGCCAAAGGGCTTTTCGACGGCGACGATTTCCAGCACGTCCTCAAGGGTCAGCGGCTCGAAATAAAGGCGGTCGGAAGTGTCGTAGTCGGTGGAGACGGTTTCCGGATTGCAATTGACCATGATGGTCTCAAACCCATCCTCGCGCATCGCCATCGCGGCATGAACGCAGCAATAGTCGAACTCGATGCCCTGCCCGATGCGATTCGGCCCGCCGCCCAGCACCATGATTTTCTTGCGGTTGGAAGGCGCGGCCTCGCATTCTTCCTCGTAGGTGGAATAGAGATAGGCCGTGTCGCTGGCGAATTCGGCGGCGCAGGTGTCGACGCGCTTATAGACCGGGCGCACGTTCAAGGCATGACGGCGGCGGCGGACTTCGGTTTCCGTGGTCTTCGTCAGATAGGCCAGACGGCGGTCGGAAAAACCCTTCTGCTTCAGGTAACGGATTTCTTCCCTGGAAAGACTTGCGAAGTCGCGCTTTTCCAGTTCCAGTTCGAGATCGACGATTTCCTTGATTTCGCCCAGAAACCAGGGGTCGATGCGGGTGAGTTCCCGCACCTTTTCAATCGGCATCCCAATGCCGAAAGCGTCGGCCACGTACCAGAGCCGTTCCGGGGAAGGCCGCGCCAACTGTTCGTCGATGGCGTCGGCCTCGACCGATTTCAGGTTGAAGCCATCCACGCCCACTTCCAGCCCGCGCAGGGCCTTTTGCAGGGATTCCTGGAAGGTGCGGCCAATCGCCATCACCTCGCCCACGGATTTCATCTGCGTGGTGAGGGTAGAATCGGCCTCGCGGAATTTTTCGAAGGCAAAGCGCGGCACCTTGGTGACGACATAGTCGATGGTCGGCTCGAAGGAAGCCGGGGTCGCGCCGCCGGTAATGTCGTTCTTGAGTTCGTCCAGCGTGTAGCCGACGGCGAGCCGCGCCGCCACCTTGGCGATGGGAAAGCCGGTCGCCTTGGAAGCGAGCGCCGAGGAGCGCGAGACGCGCGGATTCATCTCGATGACGATCATGCGCCCGTCGGCGGGATTGATGGCGAACTGCACGTTGGAGCCGCCGGTATCGACGCCGATCTCGCGCAGGACGGCGATGGAAGCGTTGCGCATCAACTGGTATTCCTTGTCGGTCAGGGTCTGCGCCGGGGCGACGGTGATGGAATCGCCGGTATGCACGCCCATCGGGTCTACGTTCTCGATCGAACAGACGATGATGCAGTTATCGTTCTTATCGCGCACCACTTCCATCTCGAATTCTTTCCAGCCGATGAGCGACTCCTCGATCAAAAGCTCATGCGTGGGCGAGGCTTCCAGCCCGCGCTTGCAGATGGCCTCGAATTCTTCCATGTTGTAGGCAATGCCGCCGCCTGTGCCGCCCAGGGTGAAGGAAGGCCGGATGATGACCGGAAAGCCGATTTCCGTCTGCACAGCGAGCGCCTCGTCCAGCGTATAGGCGATGCCGGAACGCGCCGACCCCAAGCCGATTTTTTCCATCGCCGCCTTGAATTTCCGCCGGTCCTCGGCCTTGTCGATGGCATCCTTCGAAGCGCCGATCAATTCCACGCCGAATTTGGCGAGCGCCCCTTCGCGGTCGAGATCGAGCGCGCAATTGAGCGCCGTCTGCCCGCCCATCGTCGGCAGAAGCGCGTCGGGACGCTCCTTTTCGATGATCTTCGCCACGACCTGCCAGGTAATCGGCTCGATATAGGTGACATCCGCCGTTTCCGGGTCGGTCATGATGGTGGCCGGGTTGGAATTCACCAGGACGACCCGGTACCCCTCGGCGCGCAGGGCTTTGCAGGCTTGCGCCCCGGAATAATCGAACTCGCACGCCTGCCCGATGACAATCGGGCCGGCGCCGATGACCAGGATGCTTTGGATGTCGGTACGCTTGGGCATGAAACGGCTTTGAAAGAACGCAAAATGTCATGAATTCTACCCAAGAAGACGGGGGCGGGCAAATTGAGGCGGGATTCAAACATCGGGAGACAGGGTACCCCCACTTCGTCATCCTCCGGAGCGCCCCCCTGTCCCCTGAACCCTGCCCCTGTATCCCGGTAAGAGGGGGTTAGAATACGGGGAGAAAGCATATGACAATAAAATCAAACTGGAGTAGTGGTGATGACGTTTCGTTTCCGTTCTTCGAATTTTGCCGAATCCCGCGCTGAGCAGCCGTTTTGGCCGACCTTGCTCAGGTTCTTTCCCTATCTCTGGGCGCGGCGCGGGCGGGTTGTCGCGGCGCTTTTGTGCCTGGCGGGCGCGAAGCTGGCGACGGTGGGCCTGCCGCTGGCGCTCAAGGTCATCATCGACGATCTGGCGCCGTCAGGCCAGGTATTGCTGTTGCCGATCGGACTCTTGTTGCTTTATGGACTCTTGCGCTTTGCAGCGGCGTTGTTTACCGAATTGCGGGAAATCCTTTTTGCCCGCGTCACCCAGGAATCCATCCGTCGCCTAGCGCTGGAGGTTTTTCGTCATCTGCACGCCCTGTCGCTGCGTTTTCACCTGGAACGGCAGACTGGCGGGATTTCCCGCGACATCGAGCGCGGCGCCCATGCCATTGGCACACTGATCAATTACACCCTCTATTCCATCCTGCCGACGCTGGTGGAAATCGTCCTGGTGCTGGCGATCCTGATTGTCCGCTACGACCCGGTTTTCGCGCTGATTACCTTTGCCTCGCTCGTCGTGTATATCGTCTTTACCCTCACGGTCAGCAACTGGCGCATACAGATTCGTCGACGAGTGAATGAAACGGATTCCGCCGCCAACGCCCATGCCATCGACAGCCTGATGAATTACGAGACCGTCAAGTATTTCAACAACGAGGATTACGAAGCGCGCCGCTACGATCAGCATCTGCGGCAATGGGCAGAGGCCGCCACCCAAAGCCAGGTTTCACTTTCCTTTCTCAATCTGGGACAACAGGCGATCATCGTCGCCGGCGTCACCCTGATCATGTGGCAGGCCGCAAAGGGCGTTACCGAGGGCGTCATGAGCGTGGGCGATCTGGTGCTGGTCAATGCCTTCATGATGCAACTTTACATGCCGCTCAATTTTTTGGGCGTGGTGTATCGGGAAATTCGCCAGTCCCTGGCCGACATCGAACGCATGTTCGCCTTATTGCACGCGAGACAGGAAATTGTAGATGACCCTGGCGCGATACCACTGGAGCGCCGGCCACAGGAAATCCATTTCGACGACGCGCATTTTGCCTATGATGCCAAGCGTCCCATCCTTCGGGGCGTGGAATTCAGGATTCCCGCGGGGCATACGGTTGCCGTGGTGGGCGCGTCCGGCGCCGGAAAGTCCACGCTGGCGCGGCTGCTGTTTCGTTTCTACGACGTGACGGCGGGCAGCATACGCTTCGATGGTCGGGACATTCGCGGCTTTGCCCAGTCCAGCCTCCGGGCCGCCATCGGCATCGTGCCGCAGGATACTGTGCTGTTCAACGACACCCTGTTTTACAACATCCAATACGGCAACCCCGGCGCCAGCCGCGAAGAAGTCCTTTTGGCCGCCCGCGCCGCGCAACTGGACGCCTTTGTCGCGCGTCTGCCCGAAGGTTATGAGACCCGCGTCGGCGAGCGCGGCCTGAAACTTTCCGGCGGCGAAAAACAACGGGTGGCCATCGCGCGCGCCCTGCTGAAAAACCCCGCCCTCCTGATTTTCGACGAAGCCACTTCCGCCCTGGATTCGCGCACCGAACAGGCCATTCAGTCCCAACTGGAAGCCGTCGCCCAGGGACGCACCACCCTCGTCATCGCGCACCGGCTCTCCACTATCATGAACGCCGACGAAATCCTGGTCATGGAAGAAGGCCGCATCGTGGAACGCGGCAAACACAGCGAACTGCTGGCGAAAAACGGCGCTTACGCGCAAATGTGGGCGCTGCAGAAAACAGAGGACAAGGAGTGGGAATCAGGCGCCGGGAATCAGTAATCAGGAATCGGAGAATCCCGCTCCGTCATTCTCCGGCGCGACGCGACGAAGCGATCCAGATGCGTAACCTGCGGCTTGATTCGCCGGTAACTTTTCTGTCCCCTGTCCCCTGTCTCTGTCGAGCCTTTTGCAAAACTCAAAAATCCACACGGATCGATCTATACAAATCAATGACTTACGTGGCAAAAATACGGCACTGCCGGGGTTTTGCAAAAGGCTCTGTCTCCTGCCCCCTATCGCCTAAATTAAGCCGCGCCGCTTTGCGGCGTCGGCTTGGATGAATTGTTAGGCATGAGTTGACCAATTAACCAATTGCGCCTATCTTGCAACCTGGATGAAGACATAATGTGCCCCACCTGTTGGCGCGTATGCTCAGAAACGAATGACCGCCACAGTTTTATGTATTGGCGAAATTCTTCTGTGTGCTCGCCATTTTGCAAGAGCTTGAGAAAATGCTGCTCAAGCCTGGATTTCTGGCTTTTACTGAGAGAGGCCCTTCTCAGCTTTTCTGCCATGCGTGCTCTGATAAAACCAGAGTAGGAGCCAATGTGCCTGAGCTCTATATAGCGAATGCCAAGTTCAATACAGGAATGGTCATTGGCGGCAATACCATTTATGACCATGCAAAGAGTGGCTCTATACTGCAGCCAAGCATAGCGATCAATCATCCAACTGTGCGCTCCAGGCTCAGTGGCTTCCGGGCCATCAAGAAGATAAGTGCCCTTCATTGCTTTATGAGCAGCCAGAATCTCAGCTTTTGACCACCCGGAGGGGACACCATGATAGATGATTGAAGGTACCTCGTATTTCCCGCCATAAGTAACCAAAGTGTGCGGCGCAACCACGTCGGCTTGAACTGTTGATTGGGCACCAGTACGCAGACGTACATATTCTTCTTTGGCGTCATCATCTATTGCCATTGAAGCCAACTCTGCGGGATGAACATTGGAACCGCGCTTCTTCACGCCAGATACCCAGAACTCCTCATGAGTTTCTGTGTCCATGAAGTTGCCACGAATGCCTCTGCCACCAGTGGTGATAAGGGATCTACCCTTGTAGTAGATAGTTCGTCCGGATTTAGAGAAGGACACCCAGCCGATTCTGGCCTGCACACCATCAAGTAGCCCATCTTTATTTTCGATGTACATGATGCGCTTCTTTTGGCCGCGAGTGAGCTGATTAATTTTCATGGCGCCTAACGTCAAAGGTAAGGGGCGCGCCGTTTACGGCGCGTCCCTCTTGACCGCAATGTTAGGCTATGGCCTACGCAAGAGCGCAGACGCTTGAGCACACACGCTGCGAATGGAGGCGAAACGACGCGAGAGAAGAACGCGGATGGTTGTACTTGCACGGACAAAACACCATTTGAAGCATGAAAATCGAAGTTTCCCATAGACGGCAAACCGGAGCAAACAAGATTTCAGACACGCTACCGCCCTACCGTTTCACGAACGGAAAGCGCGAAGAACTGAACTGTCCAGGCAGTGAAAAACGGCAACCTGGGCGCTTGATATGGCCTAACCACTAATCTGCAGATCGATCAGGATGTAGCCCTGTTCGGTTCTCATGAATTCGAAATAAGTATCCTGTCCGCTGTCGGCGCGGGGGATGACGATGGAGAGGATTGGGTATTGCCACAGCTTGACTTCCCGGCAGTTGTTGAAATACCGCTCTTCCGGCAGATCAGGGGAAAACCTGCGTCGCATGATGAAATATTTGGCTTCTTCCAGCGAAGCGAGCTTTGAATGGATTGCCGCGTAATACTTATCCACGAATTGCGCTTTCGAGACGGCGTTCTCGGTTTCGCCTTCGGTCAAGGCGGCGACGCTTTCGTGTGTGACGCGCAATAAGTCGGCCTTTTTGAAATCATCCGGCAGGGCGGTTTTCAGCCAGGCGCGGAATTCCGTCTCGAGATGGATGAAGGCGTGGAATTTTCCATCCACGCCCCGAAACTGCTTTCGCAGGGGATCGGCAATGGGGCGATCGCTTGTCACGACCTCATAAAAGTACAGACTGTCGTCGAAAAAGTCGAACGGTTCGATGAGGATTTTGTTTTCCGTCGTGAGCAACACGCCCTCGCCGCCTTTCCATCCGTAATGTTCGCCCTGGTAGTGTTTTTGGGCGTTCTTCAGTCCCAGTACCCTACCGTTCATGGCGCGGCTCAAACTATCGTATTCGGCGGGAATGGCAATGTCGCCATTGGCGTCGAACAACCCGGTCTTACCGTTCCGGGTAAACCGGATGAAGCCCTCGTTTTCGCAGTCGAAAGCGTTGTCAAAGGTATACATGTCGCCCTGCCCCACGCGGCGGCCGGTTTTGGTCAAGTAATAGCTTTCTTTCCATTTCCATTCGCCGTTTTCCGCTTCCATGACGGCGATGATGTCATCGAACTTTTTCGCCGTGATATAGGAACTGAATCTTGGCGCTATCCTGACTTTTCCTTCGGCGTCCCTGTACCCAATCGACATTTCGTCCGCTTCGCCTTCCGTAAAGGCAAACCAAGTATCGGACGCTTGTCCGGCGGCGGCATGGGCAGACAACAGGGCAAACGACAGCAGGCACGACGACAGGACGCGCCGGAATCCAGGACGGGAACAGGCCGGACGATCAGAATGACACATGGTCTTATCCATCTTGATTTTCGCCTCAAACGCTGCCTTTTTGGGGGTCGAGTTTGTTCTCGCTGGAGTGGAGCTTGTTCAGGGCGTTCAGGTAGGCTTTGATGGAAGCGATGACGATGTCCGTGTCCGCGCCCTGGCCATTGACAATTCGTCCGTCCCTGGAGAGGCGCACGGTTACTTCGCCCTGCGCGTCGGTGCCGGTGGTGATGGCGTTGACCGAATAGAGCAGGAGTTGCGCCGCGCTTTGGGCGATCTGTTCGATGGCGCGGAATGCCGCGTCCACGGGGCCGGATCCGTCAGCTTCCGCCTTTTGCTCTTCCGTGCCCACGCCAAGGATGACCTCCGCGTGGGGCGTTTCTCCGGTTTCGGAGGAGACGCGCGAATAATCAAGGCGGTAATGTTCGGCGGCAGGCGTGAGCGCCTCGTCGGAAATCAGCGCCTGCAAGTCCTCGTCGAAGATTTCGTGTTTTTTGTCGGCCAGCGTCTTGAAGCGGGCGAAGGCGGCGTTCAGCGCCTCCTCGCTTTCCAGCACAATGCCCAGTTCGGCAAGGCGGCTTTTGAAGGCGTTGCGTCCGGAGTGTTTGCCCAGCACCAGTTTGTTATGGCTCCAGCCCACGTCTTCGGCGCGCATGATTTCGTAGGTTTCGCGGTGTTTCAACACCCCGTCCTGGTGGATGCCCGCCTCGTGCGCGAAGGCGTTGGCGCCGACGACGGCCTTGTTGGGCTGCACAGGATAGCCGGTAATCTGCGAGACGAGTTTGGAGGCGGGCACGATCTGCGTGGCGTCGATATGGGTCTTGACCGGAAAGAGGTCGGCGCGGGTCTTGACAGCCATCACCACTTCTTCCAGCGAGGCGTTGCCCGCCCGCTCGCCCAGGCCGTTGATCGTGCATTCCACCTGGCGCGCCCCGGCGAGTACGGCGGCGAGCGAATTGGCGACAGCCAGTCCCAGGTCGTTGTGGCAGTGCACCGACCAGATCACGCGGTCGGCATTGGGCACGCGCTCGATCAGGCGGCGCATGGTTTCCGCGAAGGGTTGCGGCAGCGTGTAGCCGACGGTATCCGGCACGTTGAGGGTCGTCGCGCCCGCCTGAATGACCGCCTCGAAGACGCGGCACAGAAAGTCCAGATCGGAGCGTCCCGCGTCCTCGGCGGAAAATTCCACGTCGTCGGTATATTGCCGCGCCCAGCCAATCGCCCTGACCGCCTGCGCTAGCACCTGGTCGGGCGTCATGCAGAGTTTTTTCTCCATGTGGATGGGACTGGTGGCGATGAAGGTGTGGATGCGCTTTTTTTCCGCCGGGCGGGTGGCTTCTCCGGCGCGCTCGATGTCCTTTTCGTTGGCGCGGGCGAGCGAGCAGACGGTGGATTCGCGGATTGCGCCCGCAATGGCGCGGATCGCCTCAAAATCGCCGGGAGAAGCAGCGGCGAATCCGGCCTCGATGACATCCACGCGCATTTTTTCCAGTTGACGGGCAACGCGGAGCTTTTCTTCCCGCGTCATGGAAGCGCCAGGGCTTTGTTCGCCGTCGCGCAAGGTGGTGTCGAAAATAATCAGACGATTCATGGGAGGTTCCTCTGAAAGAACAAAGCTCATTGCGAATCGAAGCGGAATTCGGCGATGAGTTGGCGATCCGGGCCAGTGACGCTGAATTCGGCGCGCCAGCGCATGGGGCCGGTGACACAGATGGGCAAGACGGCTTTCCCGATGAACTGGCCAGGCGCGGTTTCCCGTAGCGGCACGGGGTCAAAGGGCATATCCATGTCGAGACCGGAAAGGGCAAGCTGCGCGCTTTTTGCCGGAATGTCCCACGCAATGAGCCGCGCCGTCAAAGGTTGCAGCGGCAAAAGCGGGCGCGGCGCGAGTTCAACGGTGAGTTCGCCGCCGCCAGGCAATTCGACGCGACAGGGCGACTGGTTCAAATCGCAGGCGGCGGGCGGCAGGCGCGTGATGTCCATCGCGCCCTGGGGCGTCTCGCGCCAGAAGAAGCGTCCGGCAAGGGCGATCGCCAACAGGAGCGAGACGGCAACCAGGATGGAGAAGACGATTTTCAGGCGGCGCGTCATCGTCGTCCCGTGCTGCCGAAGCCGCTCGCACCGCGCGCCGTAAGCGTGAATTCATCGACGATGTTAAGGCTGACCTGCACGACCGGCACGATGACCAGTTGCGCGATGCGCTCCAGCGGCTCGATGACGAATGCCTGGCTTCCGCGATTCCAGGCGGAGACCATGATTTCGCCCTGATAGTCGGAATCGATCAGCCCCACCAGGTTGCCCAGCACGATACCATGCTTGTGTCCCAGGCCAGAGCGCGGCAACACCAGCGCGGCTAGCGCGGGATCGTCCAGATGGATGGCCATGCCAGTCGGAATGAGGAGTGTCTGGCCGGGAAGCAGGTTCGCGGGCGCGTCGAGGCAGGCGCGCAAATCCAGTCCGGCCGCGCCTTCCGAGGCGTAATGCGGCGGATCGCGTCTGAGACGCGAGTCCAGGATACGGACATCCAAGCGGTTTTTTTCGGCGGTCATTTTTTCTCCATCAAGGCAAGGATATGTGCCAGCAACTGGCGGGCGATCTGTATTTTTGGCGCGACGGGCAAGGGATGGCTGCCCGCATCGTCGAACAGGATGACGTGGTTCGTTTCGCCGCCGAAGCCTTCCTGAATGAGATTGCCGACGATGAGCGGAACGCCCTTGCGCGCGCGTTTTTGCTGGGCGTGGTCTTCCAGGCGTTCGCTTTCGGCGGCGAAGCCCACGCAGAATGGGGGATTCGGCAAGGCGGCGACTTCGGCCAAGATGTCGGGGTTTTGCGCGAGACGAATTTCCGGCGGGCTGCCCGCGCTTTTTTTCAGCTTTTGCGGCGCGATCCGCTCGGCGCGGTAATCGGCGACGGCGGCAACGGCAATGAAAATATCCGCCGTCGTCGCCCGCTGCATGACGGCACGGTACATTTCCAAGGCGCTTTGCACCGGAATGCATGCGACGTTCATGGGCGCGGCTTGTGCAACCGGGCCGGAAACGAGGGTGACTTCCGCCCCTGCTCGCGCGGCGGCGCGCGCCACGGCATAGCCCATGCAGCCGGAAGAGAGATTGGTGATGCCGCGCACCGGGTCGAGGGCCTCGAAGGTGGGACCGGCCGTGAGCAGGACTTTTTTCCCCGCCAATGAGTTGGGCGTAAAGAAGGCGCGGAGGACTTCCAGGAGCGTTTCCGGCGCGAGCATCCTGCCCTCGCCTTCTTCGCCGCAAGCCTGCAAGCCGGTATCGGGGCCGAGACAGGTCACGCCGTCCTGCCGCAGGATTTCCAGATTGCGTTGTGTCGCCGGGTTTTCCCACATCCGCCGGTTCATGGCGGGCGCGACCAGCAAGGGACAGGCGCGCGCCAGCGTCATCGCGGCGAGCAGGTCATCGGCGCGTCCCTGCGCCAGCCGGGCGAGGCAATCCGCCGTCGCGGGCGCGATCAGGATGGCGTCCGCCGCGCGGGTGATGTCGATGTGCGTCATGGGATTCTCGTCCGCCGCTGCCCAAAGGTCGGTCAGCACGAGCTTGCCGGAAAGGGCGGCGAAAGTGGCCGGGCCGACGAACCGGGTGGCGGCATCGGTCATCGCCACCTGCGTCTTCGCGCCCGCGCCGGTAAGCAAACGCAAGAGGACAGCCGCCTTGTAGGCCGCCACGCTGCCCGTCACGCCCAACACAATCCGTTTGCCTTCCAGTTCCATTGCCGCGTCCAGAAAAATCGAAGGCTGCCATTTTAGCCTCTACGGGAAGATCGGGAATCAGGAATCGGAAAATCACAACCTCCCCATCACGCTCCGGCGCGAAACGACGCGGCAATCCAGAAGCCAACCATGCGGCTCGATGCGCCAGTAACTTGCCGCAGTCTGCGGCCTTGCGATGGCGGAGGGGATTGGGACGGTTTTTCTGATTACTGATGAATTCAAAACGAACTTGCAAGAAGGTAGGGTTTAGGAATAGAATATGTGGTTTTTCCGAACTGTAATTTTTTCTGGAGCAACAATCATGGCGCGAGTTTGCCAAGTGACGGGCAAGGCCCCGATGGTAGGGAACAAGGTTTCCCACGCCAACAACAAAACCAAGCGTCGTTTTCTGCCGAACTTGCAGTATCGTCGTTTCTGGGTCGAAACCGAAAACCGTTTCGTGCGCCTGCGTGTTTCCAGCGCCGGTTTGCGCCTCATCGACAAGAAGGGCATCGATGACGTGCTGGCCGACCTGCGCAATCGCGGCGAAATCTGACGTAAAGGACAACGATCATGGCCAAAGGCGGACGCGAAAAAATCAAACTGGAATCCTCGGCGGGAACCGGACACTTTTATACGACTTCCAAGAACAAGCGCACCACTCCCGAAAAGCTGGAGTTCATCAAGTACGACCCGAAAGCAAGAAAGCACGTGCTCTACAAGGAAATCAAGCTAAAGTGATGAGCAGAAGGCAGAGGACTGTTTTGTGCTCTGCCTTCTGTTTCCTTCCCCCTCGCCATCCCTCCTAGCCGCGAAGCAACGAGACGCTCCCTGCCTCATCACTCTTCGAGACGCAGCGGCGCGGCAACCCAGATCCATGAACAAGCGGCTTGATGCGCCGGTAGCTTTTTTGTTTCCTGCCCCCTGACAAACGGCAGGCATCCCGTCAATGCCGGATTCTTCCGTCATACTATTGGAACGCCGTGGGCTTCGGTGTGGGAAAGCCCGGCATCCTCCACGATTTCATCCAGCGGACGACCGCGTTCCAACATCCTCTGCGCCACGACAAGCTGCGCCTCCTCGTCTTCCGACAAAGGCCATCAGCCTCGCTGCCGCCCTCTCCATCCGCAAATTCGTCTGTGTCAGCATCGTCAATTCCTCCTTTTCTCTTGCGTCCGGGAACTTCGCCCATCCACAAAACGCCGCACCGTCCGTTTCGGGCGGCAGCTTCGGAAGATCCAGCGTGTCGTTCTCCATCCGATCGCCAAATTCCGATCCCGTCTTCACGTCGTAAAACCGATGGCAACTATGCCGTGAGGATCGAAGTATCCCGCGCATCGCCGAACAGCATCCTGAAGACCGCGTCGTCACGCGAGGAGAGGAAAGGTTTGGTCATGTCGGTGGCCATTGAAAGAATGGGAATATGGCAAAATATTCCATTTTCATCTAAAAAATAACTCCGGTTTGAAACCCCGCCCTTCAGGGCGGTGCGAAGGTCGAAACCCCGGCCTGAAGGCCGGGGTTTCGACCGTAGCCATTGGGGAGGGGAGAGAAACCCCTTCCCAATGGCGTTAGACCGACAGCCCTGAAGGGTTGTCGCTAATTTCTTGCTCCAGCCTCTAGACGCGGAATCGATCTCCTCCTCCATTTTGCGCTTTGAATTTGCTGCAGCGCAGCATAGAATAGCGGACTTCGTGGGATTCATCTTCTGGAGTTCGTTGTGTCGACAAGCTTCCTCATCGTCCAGTCTGGTCTGGCAGAGCGTTTGCGCAAGAGCCGCTGGCCTGCGCGGCTGGATTTGCTGCAAAGCGGCACGGGTTTGCTGCTGGCCATCTTCATGTGGGGGCACATGTTTTTTGTCGCTTCCATCCTGTTGGGCGAGACGGCCATGTGGTCGATTACCCGCATGTTCGAGGGATATTTTTTCCTTGGCGACGCGCATCCGCGCCTGGTTTCCGGCGCGGCGGCAGGGGTGTTGCTGTTGTTCGTCCTGCACGCGCTCCTGGCGTTGCGCAAATTTCCCGCCAGTTATCGGCAATACCACATCCTTCGCGCGCACATAAAAGCCATGCGGCATGAGGACAGCCGTTTGTGGATCTGGCAAGTCTATACGGGGTTCGCGCTCTTTTTCCTGGCTTCGGCGCATTTCTACCAGATGTTGGCGTGGCCGCAGAACATCGGCCCTTACGCTTCCGCCGACCGGGTGTGGAGCGATGGCCTGTGGCCGTTTTATCTGCTCATGCTGCTGGCGGTGGAAGTGCATGGCGGCATCGGCCTGTATCGGCTGGCGGTAAAATGGAACTGGCCGGGGCTTTCCCGGAATTTCCTCAAAAGGCTGAAATGGGGACTGACCGGGTTTTTCCTCGTCCTGGGATTGATGACCCTGGGGACGTACATGAAAATCGGCTTTGAACATCAGGCGCGCTATGGTGAACGCTATCGGCCTGCCGAGTTGCCCGCGTGGCTGGAACGGCTTGCGCCGGAAGGTGATTTTCCGCGCCGCGATCCGAAGGAGGACGCCCCATGAAGACGCGGATTACGGATCTGCTGGTCATCGGCGGCGGCTTGGCGGGGCTGCGCGTGGCGATTGGCGCGGCAAAACGCGGACATGAGGTGTTGACGCTTTCGCTCGTGCCGCCCAAGCGTTCGCATTCGGCGGCGGCGCAGGGCGGGATGCAGGCGTCGCTGGCGAATGTGGCGAAGGGCGCGGGCGACACGGAGGACATCCACTTCGAGGATACTGTGCGGGGTTCCGACTGGGGCGCGGATCAGGTCGTCGCGCGCATGTTCGTCAATACCGCCCCTAAGGCCGTGCGCGAGCTGGCGGCCTGGGGGACGCCGTGGAGCCGGGTAAAAAGCGGCGAGCGCGAAGTCGTCATCAACAATGAAAAAGTCACCCTCACCGAACGCGAGGCGGCGCAAGGGTTGATCGCGCAGCGCGATTTCGGCGGCACAAAAAAATGGCGCACCTGTTATGTTTCCGACGGCACGGGTCACGCCATGCTCTATACCGTCAGCGATCAGGCGATTGCGCGAGGCGTCGCGGTCGAGGAACGCTGCGAGGCGCTTTCGCTGATCCATGATGGCGAGCGCTGTTACGGCGCAGTAGCGAGGAACCTGGTCACGGGCGAGCTTTTCGCCTGTCTTGCCCGCGCCACGGTCATTGCCACGGGCGGCGCGGGACGCCTCTATCGCGTCACCACCAACGCCGTCATCTGCGAAGGCATGGGACACGCGCTGGCGCTGGAAACCGGCGTGGCGGCGCTGGGCAACATGGAAGCTGTGCAATTCCATCCGACTGGCATCTTTCCGGCGGGCATCCTGGTGACGGAAGGCTGTCGTGGCGACGGCGGCCTGTTGCGCGACGCGGAAGGGCATCGCTTCATGCCTGACTATGAGCCGGAAAAGAAGGAACTCGCCTCGCGCGATGTCGTCTCCCGCCGCATGGAAGAACACATCCGCAGGGGGCTGGGCGTCGATTCGCGCTTCGGGGCGCATCTGTGGCTGGACATCACGCTCCTGGGC
Organism: Zoogloeaceae bacterium; assembly: GCA_031258715.1. Lineage (GTDB taxonomy): Bacteria > Pseudomonadota > Gammaproteobacteria > Burkholderiales > Rhodocyclaceae > Azovibrio. The sequence goes on along the minus strand of JAIRMN010000048.1, from coordinate 11,180 downwards.
CGCCGCCACATCGAACACAATCTCCGGGAAGTGAAGGAAATCTGCGCCTACTTCCTCGGCATCGACCCGGCGGAAAAATGGATTCCCGTGCGTCCGGCGCAGCATTACACGATGGGCGGAGTACGCACCCGGCATACCGGCGAATCGCCGCACCTCAAAGGACTCTTCGCGGCGGGCGAGTCCGCTTGCTGGGATTTGCACGGCTTCAACCGATTGGGCGGCAATTCGGTGGCGGAGACGGTGGTCGCGGGCATGATCGTCGGCGAGTCCGTGGCGGATTTCTGCGACGCTCCCGAAAACGACCTTGCCGCGCCCGTCGCGCTGGCGCGGGAATGTGTGCGCCGCGAAGAAGAAAAACTGCTCGCCCTCCTGCATTCGAAGGGCGAGGAAAACGCCTTCAAGCTGTGCGCCGAGATGCAGGAAATCATGACGCGCTGCGTCGGCATTTTCCGTACCGCCGACGGTTTGCAGGATGGCGTCTCCCACCTGCAACGCCTCCTGCAAAGAAGCCGCCATATCGGCATCCAGAGCAAGGCATGGGGCAGCAATCCCGAACTGGTCGCCGCCTATCGTGTGCGCCGCATGTTGAAGCTGGCGATCACCATCGCCTATGGCGCGTATCAGCGCACCGAAAGCCGGGGCGCGCACTTCCGCGAGGATTTTCCGGTGCGCAATGACCGCGACTGGCTGAAACGCACCTTGGCCTTCTGGTGCCGGGAGGCGGAAGAGGAGGCCACGCTGCCGCATCTGGAATACGAGGCGCAAGACGTCAACACGATGGAATTACCCCCCGGCTGGCGCGGCTATGGCGCGAAGAACCACATCGAGCATCCCGATACCGCCGAACGCCAGTTCGCCGTCGAACGTATCCGAAATCACGTGCAACTGGCGGGCAGCGACCGCTTCGCCCTGCAACAGGAACTCATGCCCTACCTCGAAAAACTCCCCGCCCGCCTGCGCGGAAGGAACGAACGACTGGACGAGCCGCTGTGAATCCCACCGCAAGGCAACGCGCCAATCCAATCCTATGTCATTTTTTTTGCCTGCGGGCGGGCATCTGAACGCTGGAGAAACCCATGAGCGCCGAAACATTCCACCGTCACATCACCCTGAACATCCTGCGCTATAACCCGCAGGACGCCGACGCCGAACCGCGCCTGCAAAGCTACGCGCTGGAGGAAGCCGACGGCATGACGCTCTTCATTGCCCTGAACGAACTGCGCGAACACCAGGACCCGACCCTGCAATTCGATTTCGTCTGTCGCGCCGGCATTTGCGGCTCCTGCGCCATGATGGTCAATGGCCGTCCGCGCCTGGCCTGCCGCACTCTTGTCGCCGAACTGCCCGCCGAGTCCACGCTGACGCCCCTGCCGTTTTTCGAGCTGATCGGCGATCTTTCCGTAAATACAGGAAAATGGATGCGCGGCATGAGCGAACGCCTGGAAACCTGGCTGCACGCCAGAGAAACGGAACCCGACCTTCAGCGTATCGAGGAGCGCATGGCGCCGGAAATCGCCGAAGCCATCTACGAGCTGGATCGCTGCGTCGAATGCGGCTGCTGCGTCGCCGCCTGCGGCACCGCGCAGATGCGCCCGGATTTCGCCGGCGCGGTTGGATTCGGCAAAATCGCCCGCTTCCGCGCCGACCCGCGCGACACGCGCGACGATGACGATTACTTTGAACTCATTGGCGACGACACCGGCGTCTTTGGCTGCATGTCGCTCCTGGCCTGCCACGACGTCTGCCCAAAGTCCTTGCCGCTGAAAACGCAAATCGCGTTCCTGAGACGAAAAATGGCGCTGATCGCGTAGACAGGAATCAGCTATCAGAAGACAGAGGACAGAGCGCTTGCGAATCTTTCGCCCATACCGTCGCAAAGGGAGGGGTAGGAGTGGGCGATTGCCGCCGGGAGCATCAGGATTCTATTCCCTGACGGGCGGCCTCGAAAAAAAAAGCCGGGGGTTCCCGGCTTTTTGTTTCTGAAGGCAGGTCAGTTGCTGCCTATCGTCAGGTTTTCGTTGAGAATCCTCGGCGTGATGAAGACCAGAAGCTCGGATTTCTCGGAGACACGCGACTGGCTGCGGAAAAAGTAGCCCAGGACAGGCATGTCGCCCAGAAGCGGAACCTTGTCGATATCGTTGCGACTCGTCAGTTCATAGATGCCGCCAATCACCACCGTGCCGCCATTTTCCACCAGCACGCTGGTCTGCACTTTCTTGGTGTTGATGGAAACGCCGCCCGGCACGGTTTCGCCGCGTGAATCCTTGTTGACCTCGATCTTCATGGCGACCTTGCCGTCCGGCGTGATCTGCGGCGTCACCTTCAGGGAAAGCACGGCCTTCTTGAAGGAAACACTGGTTGCGCTGTTGCCGGCAGTTTCCTGGTAGGGTATCTCCACCCCCTGTTCGATCAGGGCTTCTCCATTGTCCGAGGTCAGGACGCGTGGATTGGAGACGACGCGACCCTTCAGGTCCGCTTCCAGCGCCGAAATTTCGAGGTTCAGCATGCGCGTGCCCTCACGGTTGGCCAGAAGGAAGGAGAACAACTGCGCGCCCGCGTTGCCATAACCCTGCGCAGGCAGGTTGACCTGGTTCGCGGCGGGGAAAGTCACCGTACTGGAAGTAGCGCCTATTGCCGGATTCATGACATCGGAGGCGGTCCTGCCTCCTTCTGCAGATCTTGCTGGTGTTGTAGTAGCACCCCCTCTGTTCATCGTCTCTGAACTTGCCCCCCCCATTCCAAACCAGGTGCCGCCGTTGGTGTAATTCTTGCTGTGCAGCAAGCCTAGGCGTACGCCCAGGTTCTTGGCGAAGGTATCCGTCGCTTCCACGATGCGCGCCTCGATCAGCACCTGGCGCAGGGGCACGTCAATCTGCGCCAAGAGACGCCGCACTTCGTCCAGGCGATCCGGCGTGTCGCGCACGAACAGGATGTTGGTGCGCGGGTCGGTGCTGACGGTGCCGCGCTTGGAAAGAATCTGCTGATCCTTGCTTGACAGGATGGCCTGGATGGCGCCGGCCTTGTGATAATTCAACTGGAAGCTCTCCATGACCAGCGGCTCCAGTTCCTCACGGGTCCGTTCGGTTTCATACTTCAGCTTTTCCCGCGTCGCCAGTTCATCGCGCGGCGCAATCAGGATCACGTTGCCGTTCTTGCGCATATCCAGACCCTTTTGCTGGAAAATGATGTCGATGACCTGATCCGCCGGCACGTCTTTCAGTACCAGCGTGGTCGTGCCGCGCACGGTTTCGCTGATCACCGCGTTGAAACCCAGTTCCTCCGCCATCAGCCGCAACAGCGCGCGCACGTCGCCATTCTGGTAATTGATGCTGATGCGCGGCCCCTGGTAGCCCAGCTTGCTGGTTTGCACCAGTTTGTTCGGGTCTTCGACAATGGCCTTGACTTCCACCACGAACTGGTTCTCCGTCTGATAGGCGTTGTGCTCCCAATTCCCTTTCGAGGTAATCGTCATGCGCGTATGTTCGCCCTTGTCGTCCGTCACCACGGAAGTCACCGGCGTCGCAAAATCAACCACGTCCATGCGCCGGCGCAGGTTATCCGGCAGGTCGGTTTTCAGGAAATCCACCACCAGGTCATTTCCCTGCTGGCGAATGTTGATGCCCGCGCCCGCATCCGAAAGATCGACGATGACACGCCCCTCGCCATCCTTTCCGCGACGGAAGGAAATATCGCGGATTTCATGCTGCCGCCGGATGGTTTCCTGGGTAAAGGCGGTCTTTTGCGCCATGTCCGCATTTTCCAGCGGCGTCAACGTAATCAGGAGGGAAGCTTCTTCCAGTCGCGCGGCATAATGCATGTTGCGCACCAGATTGAAGACCAGACGGGTTTTATCGCCCGACTGGATGACGTCCAGGCTGGTCAAATCGCCCTCTTTCACCACGCGGCGATTGCTCTCCAGCGAGTTATCAACTCCCTTGAAATCCAGCGCAATGCGCGGCGGATTGGCAATGCTGAATTCCGTCGGCAATTCCGCCAGCGCCGCTTTCAGGTCGATCTTGAGCATGATGGCATTGCCCTGAGTCGCGACGGTGATTGCGGTAATCGCATTCTTTTCCGCTTCCTCCGCGCCAGCAACCGCGGAAAACATCACGCCCAGGCAAAGCGCCGCTACCCAGGCAATGTATTTTTTGACGTGTTTCATTTACGCACCCTCCTTAACCTGCAATTTCAACGTGTTGATACGTTCAACCCATTCGCCGTTTCGATCCTCGACGACTTCCTTGATGGTGACTTCATTGTCGGTAATTTGCGTGACCACGCCAAAATCAACCCCAATGTAATCTCCCAGCTTGACCTGCCTGACCAAGCCATCGACCAGGATGGCCGCCATGGTCTGGTTGTTGAGATTCAAGACGCCAATCATGTTCATGGATTCCAGCGAATACCTTTCCATGATGTTGTTGCGCAATTCGCGCGCCTCGTAATCCGGCTCGAGCGAACCGCCGCCGCCTCGACGCCCCCTGCCCACTGGCACGATCTTGGCGCTGTTAAAAGGATCCAGCAGGCTGGCCACGTCATAGGACGCAGGCTCATAGGGCGTCATCTGGGGAATGGGATCGATGCTGACCTTGATGTCTTTGGCGCTATCCTCCATCCAGGCTTCCAGATTGTCCTGGTTGCTACAGGCCGCCAGGCCCAAAGCCATCACAACAGCAATGAGAATCTTGTTCATTTTCACCTGCCTCCCCGAGCGGAACCGGCTTGCGCCTGTTCTTCTTCATCAATGTAGCGGTAGGTCTTCAACTGCATTTCCATGCTCAAATTATCCGCTGACGGGGTAATCTGGATATTGGAAAGCGTGACGATGCGCGGCAGTTTGGCAACATCCGCCGCAAAGGAACCCAGGTCGTGATAGCCGCCGGAAATGCGCACCGCAATGGGCAATTCCACATAGAACTCCCGGGCAACCTCATTGGACGGACGGAACAATTCAAACTGCAACCCTTGTCCCACGCCCGCTTGGTTCACTTCCTGCAACAACGCGTCGACCTGTGTGCGATTGGGCAGTTGTTGCAGCAAAGCGCCAAACAATTTTTCGATTTCTTCCAGTTGCTGGCGATAAAGCTCCAGACTGGCCGACGCCCGCTTGCCATTGAGATATTCCTCCCGCAACTGAGACTCCCTGGCCTTGACGCTCTCAAGCGTATCCATCTGATCCATGACGAAAAGATAACCGCCAAGACCAGCGACCAGAATGAAAATGATCGCCAGCACCGTGAACTTCGGGACAGGAAGCCACGCTGCGGGATCGGTGTTGTTCAGGCAGCGAAAATCTTCAATGATTTTCTGAAAACTCGGCTTTTCCATGTTCTTCACCCCTCTCTGGCGGTTTCGGTTTCAGCGGGCGCATCGCCCACTGCGGGCGCTGTTGCCGCTTCGCCCCCTGTTGTTGGCGCTGCTGGAATCGCTTCTGAAGCGGGTTCAACGGGTTCATCAACAGCGGGTTCAGCAGCGATGCCCGCTTCCACCGCCGGAACCGCGCCTTCATCCGGCGTTGCCTCACCCTTGTCTACCGCCTGGAACGACAGCGTAAACTGCGGCACACGCCGCCCGCGCACCACCACGGCCTGGACTTCCCTCAGCATGGGCGCATTCATCCAGCGGGAAGCTTCGATATTGCGCATCAGAATCGACACCCGTGAGCTGGACTGGGCATAGCCCTTGATTTCGACATTGGCGCCCGTTTGGTGCAAGGAGGTGAGATAAATGCCTTCCGGCGTTTGCTGCACCATTTCGCTCAACAGACGCACAGTGTTGTTGCGATCTTTCTGCAAGGATTCGATGGCGCTTTTACGCCCCAGCAACGCTGCGCTCTTGGCCTTGATTTCATCGATCTCCTGAAGCTGGCGCTTCGTGGAATCAATGCCCGCTTGCAGTATCTGGTTACGGCTGTTTTGACTGCCGATGGCCACATCATACAGCTGATAGGCGACAAAAACCGCCAGTGCCGCCGCCGCCGCAAATGAAATGGCCAGTACGCCAAACTGTTGCCGTTTGGCCTTGCGCAGTTCTTCCTTGTAGGGAAGGAGATTAATGCGAATCATGATGGATCAAACCTCCTCAAAGCCAGACCACACACGGTCAGCAGGGAAGCCGCGTCACTTTGCAGGCTGTTGCTGCGGACATTGCTGGAAATTGTCATGCCGGCAAAAGGATTGGCGACGACGGTATTGACCTGCGTCCGGCTTGCCACCTGATCCGCAATCCCGTGAATCGTGGCGCAGCCACCTGCCAGCATGATGAGATCGACCTTGTTGAACTGCGTGGCAGTGAAGAAAAATTGCAGGGCGCGCGCGACTTCCAGCGACAGGTTTTCGGAAAACTGCGGCAGCAAGTCCGTCTCGTAATCGCCCGGCAAATCCCCCGTGCGCTTGGCGGTCTCGGCTTCGGCATAGCTCATGCCGTAGCGTCGCACGATATCCTGCGTGAGCATTCCGCCGCCGAACACCGATTCCTTGGCATAGACGGCGGTATCGCCGCGCAGCACGGAAAGCCGCATGGTGTTCATGCCGACATCCACCAGCGCCACCAGGGACGAAGAATGGATTTCAGGCAGTTGCTGGACGATCAGATCAAACGCCAACTGCGAGGCGTAGGATTCGACATCCATCACCACCGGCTTCAGACCGGCGCCCTCCGCCACCGCCAGACGGTCTTCCACCCGATCCTTCTTGGACGCAACGATCAAGACTTCCTGATCGCCATCCGAGGCGGGCGCAGGCCCCATCACCTGGTAGTCCAGATTGATTTCGTCGATGGAAAACGGAATGTACTGACTGGCTTCCGACTCCACCAGCGCATCCAGTTCATCATCGCGCAAGCCTTCCGGCACGATGATTTTCTTGGAAATGACGGCTGACGCGGGCAGCGCCATCGCCACGTTGCGCACGGAAGTCGACATGCGCCTCCAGGCATTGCGTATACCTGATATGACAGCGTCTACGTTGGCAATGTTGCCATCCGTGACGGCATCCTTGGGCAGGACTTCGATCGCGTACCGCTCGACGCGAAACTCGTTGCGTCCCGCGGCAGAGAGTTCCAGCATCTTTACCGAGGACGAACAAATATCCAACCCAAGCAGGGAACGCGCCTTGGGATTGAAAAAGGACAGATCCAAGATCACCTCCACTCTTCAAAAAGACTCGATAAAACCACGAGTTACGCCACAAACCGATAATTCACATTAAATCCTAGCAATAAGTCTTGATAATGTAAAGCAATTTATTACAAAAAAATTATGTTGTGGTAGGACGCGGTGCCGGGCGGGTATAATGCGCCACATTTCAACCCTCGGCAATCCTGTGATGTCTCTCGTTTCCTTCTCCGCGCTGCCTCGCGTTGTCCGTATCATACTCTATCCCGTTGGCCTCGTGTTGGGCCTGACGCTCATCGGCCTCGCCATCGCCGCCATCGTGGTGGCGATCGCCTACCCCACCCTGCCCGATCTGGACGTCCTCACCAATTACCAGCCCAGGATTCCATTGCGCATCTATAGCGGCGACGGGCAACTGATCGGCGAGTTCGGCGAGGAACGCCGCGCCCCGGTCAAGTTCCAGGAAGTGCCCGATACCCTGAAACAGGCGCTGCTGGCGGCGGAGGACGACGAGTTCTACCAGCACTACGGCATCGACCCGAAAGGCATCTTGCGCGCGCTATATGTTAATATCATCAAAAGGGGGCCGCGGCAAGGCGCTTCGACCATTACCCAGCAAGTGGCGCGCAATTTTTTCCTCACGCCGGAAAAAACCCTTAAACGCAAGTTCTACGAGGCCCTGCTGACCCTGAAGATTGAACAGAACCTCAGCAAGGATCAGATTTTCGAGCTGTACATTAACCAGATATACCTGGGGCAGCACGCCTATGGCTTTGCGGCGGCTTCCCAGATCTATTATGGCAAGCCCTTGGCGCGCATCAGTCTTGCCGAAGCCGCTATGCTGGCGGGATTACCCAAAACGCCCTTGAGAAATCCTGTGCGGGATCCCGGCTATGCCCGCCAGCGCCAGGAATACGTGTTGCGGCGCATGTTCGAGCTTGGCTTCATCACTGCGGAAGCGCGCCAAGAAGCCCTGTCGGAGGCGCTAGTCATCAAGCGCGACATTGGACAATATACCCAGCACGCCGAATACGTGGCGGAAATGGCGCGCCTGATTGCGGAAGAACTGTTCCCGGATACGGTCTATAGCGGTGGCCTGAAAGTCATCACCACCATTGACATGGCGGAGCAGGAAGCCGCCTGGCACGCCTTGCGTCAGGGCGTGCTGGATTACGACCTGCGTCAGGGTTATCGCGGCGCGGAGGGACACATTGATCTTGCGCGTTTTGCGCAAGGCATTAATGCCGATTCCGGCGACGATCCCGACGATACGCTGGATGCCGTCCTGCATAAATTTCCCACAGTGGAAGGGTTCCCGCCCGCCGTTGTACTCGAGGCTTCGACGCAGGCTGTCAAGGCGCGTATCCGGGATGGCGAGACGCTTACGCTCTCCGGTGACGCCATCAAATTCGCTGCCCGTCTGCTGGGCGACAAGGCGAAACCGGATAAACGGCTGCGTCCCGGTTCGGTCATCCGCCTGAACAAAAAGGATGATCAGTGGCAGATTGCGCAGCTTCCAGAGGTGGAGGCCGCCTTTGTCGCCATCGATCCCGTGAATGGCCGCGTGCGCGCGCTGGTAGGCGGTTTCGATTCCAATCTGGGCGCGTATAACCGCGTCACCAAGGCTTGGCGGCAGCCGGGTTCCAGTTTCAAGCCTTTCATTTATTCGGCGGCGCTGGAAAAGGGCTTTTCGCCCGCCAGCGTCGTGCCGGACGAACCCTTGACGCTCAGCCCGGAAGTCACGGGAGAAAGACCCTGGGAACCCAGGAACTATGACGGCAAATACGATGGCCCGATCACCCTGCGCATGGGGCTTGCGCGTTCCAAGAACATGGTTTCCATCCGTGTGCTCCAGGATATTGGCCCGCGCTATGCCCAGGATTACGTCACCCGTTTTGGTTTTGACGCCGCGCGTCACCCGCCCTATCTGACCATGGCGCTGGGCGCGGGTTCCGTCACGCCTTGGCAGATGGCGGCGGGTTACGCCGTGTTCGCCAATGGCGGTTATCGCGTCAATCCCTACATCGTGCGGGAAATCCGCAACGCGCAAGAGCAGGTGCTGGCACAAGCCGCGCCGCTCAAGGCGGGCGATGAAAAACAACGCGCCATCGATCCCAGAAACGCCTATCTGATGTATTCCATGCTGCACGATGTCGCGGTCTATGGCACCGCCGGACGCGCCTCGTCTACCCTGAAGCGGCGCGATCTGGCGGGCAAGACCGGCACCACCAACGATTACCATGACGCCTGGTTCTGTGGTTTCCAGAAAACCATCGTCGGCTGCGCCTGGGTCGGCTTTGACCAGCCGCGCAAGCTGGGTTCGCGCGAAACGGGCGGTTTTACGGCGCTCCCCATCTGGATCGATTTCATGCGTCCCGTGCTGAAGGACGCGCCGGAAGCGCCGCAGGCGCGTCCGAAAGGCATCGTCGGCGCCTATGACGACCTGTATTACAATGAAAACGTGCCGCCGCCGCCAGAACTCGAAGACCCCGGCGCGCCGGAAGAAGGCTTTTCGCTCTCCGCGCCCGTCACGCCGCCATCTGGCGGCATCACGCCTTATTAGGGGTCAGGAAAACAGTGGGCGGTGCCCCCTCGTCAAAAGCGAGGCGCGTAGCGACCTGGAAAACCCAAAGCATGTTCCGAGGGTTTCCACGTATATCCGCAAGTTGTTGAGAATGTTGGATTTTCAGTTTTCATCATTTTCACACGGCTTTTCGGTAATCGTGAGCAGACTGCCCAGACGCGCACCATCGAAGGCGTGGTTTTGGCGCACCGGGGTAATCCGATGCCGCTATTGCAGCCTTTGACGAAGTCATCCGCCGTTTCGGCAAGGACGGGGATCAAACGGTGTGAAGGCAGGGGTTTTTGGCCTCAGCCGATGTGTACTGCAGCCAAAAGTCGCGGCGTTCGGGCTTCTTCTCGGTTGTCAGTTCTGATGCCGCGATGATTTCTATTGGCTCGATGTTGAGCAATTGAGCAAGTTTGACGCAAGCATCATTGGGTAAGCCTCTGTTATGGGCTTTTGCATTTGTCAAGTTTTGAGCCGGTAAACCAAGATAAAAGGCGAGTTCTTTCTGGTTTCCGGTTTTTTTCGTGCCTTCTTCGATGTAGTCGCGTAGTTTCATGATTTTTCTCTTGACAACCAATTTTGGTTAGTGTAGCGTCCGTATGTAACCAGTTTTGGTTACTGCCTTTCCCTCTGATTCTAGCCCTCTCGGGGCTTCTTTGTAAAGGACATGCCGAATGGAAGCAAAACGGTTTAAAACGCGGGAATTGCGGGGCTTTAGGCTTCCCTCATCTCATGTTTTTTCTGTAGTTTGCGTCCCGTTCGGCTTCGTACTGTTTTCGGGCGACAAGTGCGCTTGCTATGTGTTTCTTGATGTCTTCTGTGCCCGGAATATCTTCAATGTCATACACAATGAGTGGTATGCCCGCTTCTTGCAGTACTTTTTCTTTGAACGCGTCCATTTTCCGCCTGTCGGCGCGTTCGTGACTGGCTCCGTTGAGTTCGATGGCGGCGACCATCTTAATGTCATTTCTTTCCTTTCTGCATATGAGGAAGTCTACGGACATATGTCCTACTTGTCGCATCTGTTGCCGTTCATAGATGCCCTTGATGTAGAGCATCTGCGGGAGACTGACTTGGGCGAAAACGATCAGGCCGGGCATTCCGCTGACCAGTCTGAGATAGAGATCGGTTTCCCATGTGTCCAGGAATTTAAATCTGTCTCTGTACCTTGGGTTCAGTTGGTAGGTCCAGCTCGTCTTGTTTCGTTTGTCATTCCATTGATTGCCGCTTTGAGCATCTCTGATTTTGCTTTTGATGAGGTACAGCGCCAGGGCGAGCAACAAGATAGAGCCAACAACGAAAAAGCCCATTTTGAAGATCATTCCAACAACATTGCTGGTCAGATCGGACAGGTTGGTCATTTGCGATTTCATCGTATTTGCCTGTTTGGAAGGATTTTTGATGATACCTAAATTTTCCATGCTTGGGCGTTTGGTTTTCCGCGAAGTTCTCCGCCCCTTTGCCCTTCCGCTGGTTATTCTTTTAGCATTTCTGGCC
>JAIRMN010000010.1 GCA_031258715.1 Zoogloeaceae bacterium | reverse complement strand
TGCGGGAAACCTTCGTCCCCTTTGCGATATTGGGTTTGGTCAGTGTGTTCATTGCGCAAGGCAAAAGGGCGGCTTTTCGGTTTTTCATGGGCGGCGTGGTAACGGGGATACTGTTGATCTGTGGAATTCTCGTCGCGCGCGGGGGTATTTCGGACATCATCGCTTCCTATCGCGCAGCGGGCATTGTATTTGGCGCTGTTTCGAGCGAATTGCGCTTGGAACATTTTATTTCATATGGGCGGGCGGCGGCGGATTCCTCTTTGATCCTGCTGATCTTTGGCGTATTGGCCATCATGGTATTGTCGAGCGCTATCTTTCTTCGTCGTGACAAGTCCCTCTTCCTGGCGACAATCTTTTGGTTGTCTTTTATCGTAGTGGCGCTGACCGAGGCGGTTACGAAGATAAGCTATGCTTATCATTTTGCCATTGCGTTTCCCGGCCTTGCCGGGTTGTGCGCGCTGGCGCTGCGCGAAATCATCCGGACATGGCCCGCCATGAAGTTGACGCGCATAAATCACATTCTTGCTATGGCGGGTATCGTCTTGTCGGCGGCCTGGCTTTATTTTTCCTCTTCCGCCCTAGCGACAGTTTACTGGCCCATGACGCTTGAAGCATGGGTTGTCGCGCCAAGCGGGGAATGGCCGGAAAAATTCACGAAACGCTCCCACTATCTTCTTGTAGCGGCGGAAATCAAAAAAGTGATTCCTGAAAATGGCACGCTCGGCATCAACAGGAACGCCCATGCCTTGTATCCGCTGACGGGATATCTTCCGCCTGTGTATCGATTGAATGATTTGAGCACGACCGCCATTTTATTAAATTTTTCCGTTCCGGTTATTCGACAGGCATTGTTGGATTGCGCGCCGGATGTTCTCGCGATCACGACCCTGAACGATTGGCCCACAGGCGGTGGCAGCGCGTATTTACTCGAAGCGGTGCTCGCGACGGGGATTTACGAAGCGATAGCAAAAATTCCATCTGGCAAGCAGGGCCGCGGTCATTTTGATGGCGTGATAATTTTTCGCAAGACGAAAGAAACGGTCTGTCTTGTGAAATAAAACGTGACAGACGGATACCCGTCTCAAGCAAAATTCCTGCTTTCTTCCGGTCGAACGGGGCGCTCATATCGTTGATAATTCCAACGGGGAATGCCGTGCCCAGGCATGGACGGGCGGAATGCGCGGCGCGCGGCCGGGAGCGCCGTGTCTGGTAGAATTGTGACGTTCTGTACCCTTTCCTGACCTGTTTTGGGCAGGAATGCCCCGCTTCCCGGTGGCTATGGATGGAGGCGCTGGCTGCAGGCGAGGGGTTTGGCCTTTGCCGATGTTTCGGGACGGGCTTTCAAACTTGAGTGGGTTTTACGATGACTGTATGTGATGCTGCCGTTCCCCGCATTGCCTGTCTTCCCGATTTGTTGATCAGCCAGATAGCGGCGGGCGAGATCGTGGAGCGACCGGCGTCGGTGCTCAAGGAATTGCTGGAAAACGCGCTGGACGCGGGCGGCACGGCGATTGTGGCGCAACTGGAAGCGGGCGGCGTGCGGCTGATGCGGGTCAGTGATGATGGCTGCGGCATCGCGCGCGAGGATCTGGCGCTAGCCTTGACCCGTCATGCCACTTCCAAGATTCATTCCTTGGCGGATCTGGAAGGTGTCGCCAGCATGGGGTTTCGCGGGGAGGCACTGGCGTCGGTGGCGTCGGTTTCGCGGCTTCTCCTGATCAGTCGCGCCAGAGGCAGTCCCCATGCCTGGCGGCTTTGCGCCGAATCCGGCGCAGAAGCGGAACCTGCCGCCCTGATGCAGGGCACCGTGGTGGAAATGCGCGATCTCTATTACAACACCCCGGCGCGGCGCAAGTTCCTGAAGTCGGAAGGTACGGAATACGGGCATTGCCTAGATGTCCTGAAGCGCGTTGCGCTCTCGCAGCCCCAGGTGGCTTTCAGTCTGTCGCATAACGGGCGCGTGACCTTGCATTTGCCCAGGACGGAAGTCTCGACGCGGGTACGCGCCATTTTGGGCGACGCCTTTATCGACACAGCGCGGCACGTGGCGGCGGACGCGGGAGCGCTGGCGCTTTCCGGCCTGGCGCAGGATCCGGTATTTGCGGGTGAGGCGGACGCAGGACGCGCCAGGAACCAGTATGCCTTTGTCAATGGGCGTTTCGTGCGCGACAAGCTGCTTGCCCACGCCATCCGTGAGGCTTACCGCGATGTCCTGCATGGCGGCCGCCAACCCGCCTATTGTCTTTTTCTTTCCATTGATCCGGCGGCGGTGGATGTGAATGTGCATCCGGCCAAGACGGAAGTGCGTTTCCGTGACGCCCGCGGTGTGCATCAGTTTGTGTTTCATGTATTGCAACAGGCGCTGGCGACCGGGCGCGAACGCGGCGCGCAAGCGCCGCTGGCGACTGCGGCGGTTGATGACAGGCGATTTCATCAGCCAGGATTGCGGATGAGGGAGACCACGCCGGAAGTGTATTTCCGCTTTACGCAGGATGTCATGGAAGATGAGCGGTCGGGCGATTCTGCCGCGTTGCCGAAGGGTTTGCCCCTGGAGGCGGCGCCAGATCGAGACGCAAAAGCGGCGGATGACGCGCCGCCGCCGCTGGGTTATGCCCTGGCGCAGCTTTCCGGCATTTATATCCTGGCGCAAAACGCGACGGGCCTGGTGCTGGTCGATATGCACGCCGCGCATGAGCGCATCCTGTATGAGCAATTGAAGAGCGCGCTGGATCAGCGGGCGATGGGCGCGCAAAAACTCCTGCTGCCCGCCGTGTTCAAGGCTTCCCCGCTGGAAATCGATACGGCGGAAAACCATGTGGCGACACTGGCGGAACTGGGGTTTGAGCTGGGGCTGGCCGGTCCTGGCGAACTGGTGTTGCGTGCCGTGCCCTGTCTCCTGCAGGGCGGCGATCCGGTCAAACTGGCGCGCGCCTTGCTGTCCGAACTGGAAGAACACGGCTTTTCCCGGCGCATGACCGCCTATCGCAACGAGCTTCTGGCGACCATGGCCTGTCATGGCGCGGTGCGGGCGCATCGTCAACTGACCCTCGCCGAAATGAACGCCCTCCTGCGCCAGATGGAAAACACCGAACGCAGCGGCCAATGCAACCACGGCCGCCCGACCTGGACTACGCTCTCCCTCGCTGAACTGGACAGGCTCTTCCTGAGAGGGCGCTGATCGTCCAAAGACGGCGCCCCGTTATGCCGTGTATTCCGATGTTATCCCGCTGCTTCGATCTCTCCGAGAACGAGGCGTTCCGGATCGCCTGTCTGCACGATGAAACCTTCATAAAATCTGGTTGCGGGAAGATTTTCAAGGAGCTGGTCCGATGCCGAAGTGTGCCGTACCGCAGACGAACTGGAATTTCTCCTCTTCTGCCTTCTGCCCTCTGAATTGACGGCTGGCAGGTGGCGAGCTAGGCTTCGCGCTTTTGGGATGCTTGTGCGCGCATGAAGGATTTCCGGCTTTCTTTTCTGGTGACGTTTGTCTGTCTGGCGCTGGCGGGATGTTGGGGGGCGCGCGGCGGCATGGGGCTTTTTTCCGCCCTGACGCTGACCGTCGCGCTGGGCGTGATGGAAGTCAGCCTTTCCTTTGACAACGCGGTGGTCAACGCCGCCGTGCTGAAAGACATGAGCGTCCGCTGGCAGCGGATTTTCCTTACGCTCGGCATTCTGATCGCGGTATTCGGAATGCGGCTCATTTTTCCCATTGTCATCGTCGTTGCCGCCACGGGGTTGGGCATCTGGGAAGTCTCCGGCATGGCGCTGGCGCGTCCGGAAGAATACGCGCGCCATCTGGCGGCCAGTCACGCGAGCATCGCGGCCTTTGGCGGCATGTTCCTGCTTTTGGTCTTCCTTGCTTTTTTGTTCGACGCCGAACGTCAGGTTTTCTGGCTGGACCGCGTCGAAGCCCGTCTCGCCCGCCTGGGCAAACTGAAAACGCCCGGCGTCACGTTGGCGCTGCTGACGCTATTGGGACTCCACCTGTGGCTGCCGCTACCGCCGCCCATGCGGATGACCGTGTTGAGCGCGGGGTTGGGCGGCGTAGCGCTCTTCCTGGTGGTCAGCAGCCTGGATGGTTTCTTCTCCAACGAAATGGCGGGCAAAACCGCAGTCGATGTGGCAAAACGCAGCGGCGCGGCGGGTTTTCTCTATCTGGAAATACTGGACGCCTCCTTTTCCTTCGATGGCGTCATCGGCGCGTTCGCCATCACCCGCGACGTGGTCATCATCATGCTGGGACTGGGCATCGGCGCGATGTTCGTGCGTTCCCTCACCGTGCATCTCGTCAGGAGAGGCACGCTGGATGAATACATCTTTCTCGAACACGGCGCGCATTACGCGATCGGCGCGCTGGCGATCATCATGCTGGCGGGCATCGTGCTGCACATCCCGGAAATCTTCACCGGACTTGTCGGCGTGAGCTTCATCGCGCTCTCGCTGGTTTCTTCCATCCGCCACAAGCGACAGGGGCAGGGGCGGGATTACTCATAAGTCGCAAAATAAGTCGACGTGATGTTGGTTGCGTTTGTTTCCGTTGGAATATGCGCGGCAAGAAATTAGCGGAAGACCTTCAGGCCGGAGTTTCGACCTTCGCGCCTTTCTTGCGGGCGGGGTTTTAAACCGGAGTTGGTTTTTGGATGAAGACGGAAATTTGATCGAAAAACGCTGGAGGCCATTTGCCAAAAATAACCCGGTCATTCTTCGGCGCCCCGTCTGTCGCCTATATTGCGATTGGTGAGTAATATCTGGGCAGCAAGACTGGGGGGAGAGGGTAGAAAAGTCATATCGATTACATGGAACGGAAAAGTTCACAGGCGCTCTGTCTTCCGTCCTCTATTCTCTGTCGCCTGACTCCTGTCCAATCTTTTCTTGTGTCGTGTAGAATCCCGCTCCATCATGATTTATGCGCTCCTGCGTCGCGCCCTGTTCCTTCTGGATGCCGAGAAGGCTCATACCCTGGGGTTGTCGGGACTTTCCTTCGTACATGCCTGCGGTCTTTCCGGGCTGCTGGCGGGGACGCGCGTGGAAGATCCGGTGACGGTCATGGGGATCGACTTTCCCAACAGGGTCGGACTGGCGGCCGGGATGGACAAGAACGGGGCATATGTCGACGCGCTGGCGGCCCTGGGTTTCGGGCATGTCGAAGTGGGTACGGTGACGCCGCGCCCGCAACCGGGGAATTCCAGGCCGCGCCTTTTCCGCTTGCCAAAGGCGCAGGCCATCATCAATCGCATGGGATTCAACAACCGGGGCGTCGACGCCTTGGCCGACAACCTCAGGAATTCAGATTTCGCGCGCGGCGCGGGCAAGACGGGAGGCGTCGTCGTCGGCGTCAATATCGGCAAGAACGCCGATACGCCACTGGAAAAGGCGGCGGAGGATTACCTCTTCTGCCTGGAACGGGTCTATGCCTTCGCCAATTATGTCACCGTTAATATTTCCAGTCCGAATACCCTGAACCTGCGCGAGCTGCAAAAGGAAGCGGCGCTCGACGATCTGCTCCGGCAGATCAAGGCGGCGCAGGCGCGTCTTGCCGACCAGCATGGACGCTACGTGCCGCTGGCGCTGAAAATCGCGCCGGACATGGAAGACGCGGACATCACGGGCATCGCGGATGCCGTGCGGCGGCATCGAATGGACGCGGTCATCGCCACCAATACCACCGTCACCCGATCGGGCGTGGAAAATCTCTCCCACGGCGACGAGGCGGGCGGGCTTTCCGGCGCGCCGGTGTTTCGCCTTTCCACCACGGCGCTGGGCAAGCTGGCTTATGCCCTGCAAAACGAAACGCCCATCATCGGTGTGGGCGGCATCCTGAAGGGCGAGGACGCGCGCGCGAAAATGGCGGCGGGCGCGAGCCTGGTGCAACTCTTCACCGGTTTCGTCTATCGCGGCGCAAAGCTGATCCACGAGGCCGCTGCCGCCGTGCAAACCGCCAAACGTCCGGTTTCCTGATCTTCCTCCCGGCGCGCATCTGCATGACATCCTATCTCTTCCTGATCATTGGCGCGGTACTGGTCAATAACGTGGTACTGGTGCAGATACTGGGGCTGTGTCCGTTCATGGGCGTTTCCAGGAAACTTTCGACGGCCTACGGCATGGGCGCGGCGACCACCTTCGTGCTAACGCTGGCGACCGGCGCGAGCTTCATCATCGACCACTATCTGCTCGTACCCGCCGGACTGGAGTATCTGCGGACGATTTCCTTCATCGTCACCATCGCCGCCATCGTGCAATTGACGGAGATGGCCGTCGCCAAGACCTCGCCTCTGTTACAGCAGGTGCTGGGGATTTACCTGCCCCTGATCACCACGAATTGCGCGGTGCTGGGTGTGCCGCTCATCAACATTTCGCACCGCTATGGTTTTGTGGAATCGCTGGTTTTCGGCGCGGGCAGCGCCATCGGGTTTACGCTGGTGATGGTGCTGTTCGCGGGCATCCGCGAGCGGGTGGACGCGGCGGACGTGCCCTTGCCCTTCAGGGGCGCGGCGATCGCCATGATCACGGCGGGATTGATGAGCCTGGCCTTCATGGGCTTTGCCGGACTGGATCGTTAATCGCATGGATATCCTGGTCGCCATCGTCGTCATGGCTTTGGGGGCGCTGCTCCTGGGCGCGGCGCTCGGCTACGCCGCCGTCCGCTTCAGGGTCGAGGGCGATCCGGTGACAGACAAGATAAACGCCATCCTGCCGCAAACCCAGTGCGGACAATGCGGCTTTCCCGGCTGCAAACCCTATGCGGAAGCCATCGCCAGCGGCAAGGCGGAAATCAACCTGTGTCCGCCCGGCGGCAACGAAGGCGCGTGCAAACTCGCCGAACTCCTGGGACGCGACTACGCGCCGCTGGAAGAGGAAGCCATCAAGCCCGAACGCGCGGTCGCGGTCATCGTCGAGGATCGCTGCATCGGCTGCACACTGTGTATCCAGGCTTGCCCGGTCGATGCCATCGTCGGTGCGGCGCGGCAGATGCACACGGTGGTGGAAGCCTTGTGCACGGGCTGCGAACTCTGCCTCAAACCCTGTCCGGTCGAATGTATCGACATGCGGGCGATTCCGGAAACGCCGGAAACCTGGCGCTGGCCGGAAGTCAGGAGACCGGCGGACGAAAGACGGCAGGCGGAGGGAATGGCGGCATGTTGAGACCCCTCTTTTCCTTTCCCGGTGGTATCAAGCCCGATTCGCACAAGGACGATTCCTCCCGGACGCCCATCGCGCCCGCGCCCCTGCCGGAACGTCTGACGCTGCCCCTGCGCCAAAGCGCCGGGGTCATGCCCCTGCCCACGGTGCGCGTGGGCGATCGGGTGAAAAAGGGGCAGGTCATCGCCTCGGCGGACAAGTGGGTTTCCGCCAGCCTGCACGCGCCGACATCCGGCAAGGTGGCGGACATCGGCAAGTATCCGATGGCGCATCCGTCGGGTCTTCCCGCGCTTGCTATCGTCATCGAATCGGATGGCCTGGACGAATGGCGGGAACGGCAGCCGCTGGACTGGCAGCGTCTTGCGCCGCAGGCGGTGCGGCAGTATTTGCAACAAAGCGGCGTGGTGGGGCTGGGTGGCGCGCTCTTTCCCAGCCACGTCAAACTGGATACGGAAACGCGCATAGAGGAACTGATCATCAACGGCGCGGAATGCGAACCCTATATCACCTGCGATGACCGCTTGATGCGCGAACGCGCCGCCGAAATCGTCTCCGGCGTCGCGCTCCTGCGCGACTTCACGGGCGCGCGGCAGACCCTGATCGCCATCGAGAACAACAAACCGGAAGCCATTCGCGCCATGCGCGGCGCCATCAGCGAACACGGGGAAAATTTCGCCGTCGTCACCCTGCCCACCCGTTACCCGGCGGGCAGCCTGCGTCAACTAGTCTATACCCTGACGGGAAAACGCGCGCCGAGTAACGTGCTACCCACGGCGATGGGCGTGCAATGCTTCAACGTCGCCACCGCGCACAGCATCTGGCGGGCGATTGTGTTGGGCGAGCCGGTCGTTCGGCGCGTGGTCACGGTGAGCGGCAACGTGCGCGCGCCAGGAAACTGGGACGCGCCCATCGGCATGAGCATGACGGCGCTCCTGGAACTTTCCGGGACGTTTCCCGACACCGACGGCCTGATCGCTGGCGGCCCGATGATGGGGCTTCCCCTGCCGCTTGCGACGGGCGCGCCGCTCACCAAGGACAGCAACTGCCTGATCGCCCGTTCGCCCCGGCTTTTCCCGCCGCGTCCGCCGGAATCGCCCTGCATCCGCTGCACGGCCTGCGCCCAGGTGTGTCCGCAGGGCTTGCAGCCGTTCGAGCTTTACTGGTGGAGCCGCGCCCGCAATTTTGAAAAGGCGGCGGACTACGCGCTTGCCGAATGTATCGAATGCGGCTGCTGCGCCTATGTCTGCCCGGCTTCCATTCCCCTTGTCCATTATTTCCGTTTCGCCAAGGGCGAACTCGCCGCCGCTGCCAGGGAACAAAAAATGGCCGACAGCGCCAGATTCCGCTTTGAGTTCCGCCAGTTCCGCATCGAACGGGAGAAGGCGGAAAAAGCGGAAAAACTGGCCAGGGCAGCCGCCGCGCAAGCGGCGAAACAGAAGTCCGCCGCCGCCGTGGAAGCACCCGCCGCATCTGGCGAACCGGCGCCGATGGCGTCCCTGAAATCCCATGATCAACCCTGCGCGCCAAACCCTGAACCCCGATGATGATCTGCCCCCCCCATCTCCGCGAAGTCAACAGCATTCCCCGCGTCATGCGGCTGGTCTGCGTGGCGCTGGCGCCCGGCATCGCGGTCTATACCGCGCTGATTGGCCCCGCCATACTGGTGCAGATATGTCTTTCCAGCGTTGCCGCGCTGTGCTTCGAGGCCCTGATGCTGAAGATGCGCGCCCTGCCGGTGCGCCGCTTTCTCGGCGACCATTCCGCGCTGGTGACGGCCTGGCTGATCGCGCTCACCTTTCCGCCGCTTTCGCCTTGGTGGTTGACCGTGACCGGCGTATTCTTCGCCATCGTCGTCGCCAAGCATCTTTATGGCGGACTGGGGCAGAATCCCTTCAATCCGGCCATGATCGCCTTTGCCGTTTGCATCATCGCCTTTCCCGCTCTGATGTCGCAATGGCCGGCGCAGGGGCTGACTCTGCCGTTTGAGCGGCAATTGGAAATCGTCTTCGGCTTCGTCCCGCGCATCGACGCGCTCACCGCCGCCACGCCGCTGGACGCCATCAAGACGGCGCTGAAAACCAATGCTTTGCACACCGGCAACATCCAAGAACTCCTGATGAGCCAGAATCTCTACGGCACCTTCGCCGGACGCGGCTGGGAATGGGTCACGATGACCTACCTCTGCGGCGGCGCGTTCCTGCTGGCGATGGGCGTAATCACCTGGCATACCCCGTTTGCCTTCGTCACCAGCATGGCGGCGATTGCCGCGCTCTGCTGGCTCATCGATCCCAACCGTTTTTCCGACCCGTTGTTCCACCTCTTTTCCGGCGGCGCAATGCTGGGCGCGTTCTTCATCGCCACCGATCCGGTATCCGGCTGTTCGACGCCGCGCGGACGCCTGATTTTCGGCTGCGGCGCGGGGATCCTCGCTTACCTGATCCGGGTTTTCGGCGTCTTTCCCGATGGCATTGCCTTTTCTGTGCTCATCATGAACATCTGCGCGCCCTTGATCGACCGTTACACCCAGCCGACCATCTTTGGCCGCCGCGGGACTGAAAGCGACACACGATGAACGCGCCCCTTCCCGAAACCGGTAGCGCCGCCGTGGGCGCCCTGAAAATGGCGGGCGTCCTGCTGGCCTTCACCCTGATATTCACCGGCCTGCTCGCGTTGGCGGAAAAGTGGTCGCGTCCGGCGATTGAAGCCTCGCAGGCGGCGGAAAAAATGAAGCTTATCAACGAAGTCCTGCCCGCGCGACGTTATCTTTACGATAACGACCTGCTCACGGATACCCTCCTGCTGCCGCCCGCGCCTGAACTGGGATTGGACGCGCCAAGCCTTGTCTATCGCGCCCGCAGGGAGGGGCAACCGGTCGCCCTGGTGCTCGAGGCCGTCGCTCCGGATGGCTATGCCGCCGAAATCCGCCTGATTTTCGGCATCACGCGCCAGGGTACGATTACCGGCGTGCGCGTCGTCGCCCACAAGGAAACGCCGGGATTGGGCGATTACATCGATCTGAAGAAGGACAAGGACAAAAAGTATCCGTGGATATTGCAGTTCAACGACCTCAACTACCCCGGCGTGCCCGATCGGGAATGGCAGGTCAGGAAGGACAGGGGACGTTTCTATTACCGCACGGGCGCGACTATCTCGCCGCGCGCCGTCATCCGCGCCGTGCATCGCGCCGCGCAATTCGCCGCCGCCCAGAGCGAACGCCTGTTCGCGGCATCGGATTCCGCTCTTTTGGATACCGTCACGCAAGATGAATAAAGACGCCTTCAAGACCATCGTCGCGGACGGCCTGTGGCGGCAAAACACCGGACTGGTTCAGATTCTCGGTCTCTGCCCGCTCCTGGCCATTTCGGTCAACACCATCAATGCCGTCATGCTGGCGCTGGCCACTCTGATCGTCATGGCCATGTCCAATGTCGCCATCGCCTTGTTGCGTCGCCTGATTCCCTATGAAATCCGCATTCCCGTCTTCATCCTCATTGTCGCCAACCTGGTCACTGTGGTCGATCTGCTGTTCAACGCCTGGTTCAATGAGCTTTACGTCATCCTCGGCATCTACATTCCGCTCATCGTCACCAACTGCATTGTGCTGGCGCGCGTAGAAGCCTTTGCCAGCAAGCATCCTCCCCTTGCCGCCACGCTCGACGGCGTTTTCATGGGGTTGGGGCTGCTCTGGACGCTCGCGCTGCTCGGCGTGTTGCGCGAATTGATCGGCAATGGCGTCCTGTTTTCCGGCATCGACATGGTGATACCGGGAATGGAGGCCATGCAGATTTTTCCGCCCGACTATCCCGGCTTTCTCCTTGCCGCCCTTCCGCCCGGCGCGTTCATCATGCTGGGCTGCCTGATCGCGGGCAAGAACTGGCTTTCGGAGCGCAAAAAGGCAAAAGACCGGAAAGCGCCGCTCGTCTTGCGCGGCGTCCCTGGCGAAAACACCGTTTCATGAACCGCGCCGCAGCCATTTACGAACGCTTGAAGGCCGTCATTCCCGCGCCAGCGACGGAACTCGCCTATCAAACGCCGTTTCAGTTGCTGGTGGCGGTGATGCTTTCCGCGCAGGCGACGGACGTGAGCGTCAACAAGGCCACGCCTGCGCTCTTTTCCGTCGCGCCGACGCCGGAATCCCTGTTGCGCTTGGGCGAGGCGGGTCTCACGCCCTACATCAGGCGCATTGGCCTCTATCGCACCAAGGCCAGGAACATCATCGCCGCCTGCCGCCTGCTGCTGGAACGTCACGCGGGCGAGGTGCCGGAAACGCGCGCGGAACTGGAAGCCTTGCCCGGCGTGGGCAGGAAGACCGCCAATGTGGTACTGAACATCGCTTTCGGACAACCGGTCATCGCCATCGATACGCACATCTTCCGCGTCGCCAACCGCACCGGCCTCGCGCCCGGCAAGGACGTGCGCGCTGTGGAAGACAAGCTCACCCGGATCACGCCGCAAAGATACCGCCAAAACGCCCACCACTGGCTGATCCTCCACGGCCGCTACGTCTGCAAGGCTCGAAACCCGGACTGCCCCGCCTGCGCCATCGCCGATCTCTGCACATGGCCGCGACAAGTGACGGTGGCCAGGGATCAGGAGAGAGGCGACAGGTGACAGGCATCCGGGCGCGGAGTGCAAGCGTGTCGGATTGCCAGGGATGCGGCGGGCGAAGCGAGGCGGGCGGCGGCCTTGCTGTCATGGACGCCCGTGGCTTCCTCGTTCCTGAGCCTGGCGAAGAAGCTCTCGGCCACCGCGTTGTCCCGGTAGTTGCCCTTGCGGCTCATGCCCGGCACGAAGCCAGGCACGGCCAGCCCTCGCGGGCAGGCAGGCAGTGTCCCCGACCCAGGCCGGTGTCGGGCTATCGACGGCGAACTGTCGATCCAGTCGGTTCCTGGCCGCCGGACGGTGGTGGTACTGGCTGTCGGCGGCGCGGGGGTGAAGCGTCCCTTGTCCCTCTGAACCGCGCTACGCGCCTCGCAATGACGAAGGGTTGAGCGATCCTTGTTTCCTGATCCGCCCACATCAGTTTGAATCGCGCCCAAGCGATCCATCCTAAGATCCCATAATCGAAAACGCGCAATCTGTAATAGATGCGGAGCTGGAAAAATTAAACACTGAATTCGAGTATTCAGAAGAAGAAACGTACACTTATTGGGAGAGCAAAAACTGCGGACGGGGGTTCCATTCTGTTTACATTTTCCCAGCTTGGAAACAGGGACGATAAAAAAACCAATACAAGAACAGGCTTCCAATATAAGCGTCAAAGGCAATAAGATTCGTTTTCAGATTCCCGATGTATACAGCAGAGTGAAGGGATTCTTTGTTATCATAAACGGCCTGCGTGTGTATCATCTCTGTCCTGGAAAAGATTACACCCATCGATCCTATCGTTATGAATCCGATCTTCATACTTGCTGGGTTGAAACAAAAAGAAATTTTGTCTACAGGCTATCGCATATAAAAGATGGGCAGGCGCTTCCAGTTACACAAAACATCGAAGAAAAAATTTTCATTGATGACGCGGATAAAACCCTGGAAAAAATTGTTGGATTTAGTTGCTACAAAAATGAAGTCGCGGCAAATTTCGATCATGCGCTCGAACGGTATTTTCCCAAATCAGAATGGCAAACGTATGCCCTGCGTGTTTCAATCGGACGGTTTGACATACTCCATGTCAGGCACGTACTCTCGATGAATCCGGACTACGACGGCGTCGTGGAGACCAGTTACGCAAAAGATGGAAAACTCCTGTGGATCAATGGGTTTGTCAACCCAAGCCATAAGTCGATAAAGTATACCGTTCGTTTTTCTCCGGATGGATTGACGGCGCGGGCGCATCATGAAATAGAAACGGGAATAACACCAGCCACAGCAGAATTCATCGATAGGTACATGCCTTATATAAGAGCCTTTTGCAAAACTCAAAAATCCACACGGATCGATCTATACAAATCAATGACTTATGTGGCAAAAAATACGGCACTGCCGGGGTTTTGCAAAAGGCTCATAAGACATATATCGAGCGTATCCCCAGGTAAATTGCAAAGAGACTTCGATCTTTACAAGAGAAACGCCACTTTGGTCGAATTTGTAGAAGGAAGATGGTAGCGCGGCAAGGAAGGCGCTGTTGCAAGACTGTCGCGTGACCGGCCGGGCCAGCCCGCGCGCCGCTCAGTCCTCTGATTCCTGGCCGGCTGCGTTGTCTTCGGCGAAAGGCGCTGCTGGCGGCGCGTCCTCCAGCAACCGTAAATCCTCGCCGCGCAGGGTTTTCAGGAGCGCGACGCCATTTGGGGCGACGCGGAATTCGCCGTAGCGCGCGGCCTCATAACGCCCGCCCGTGCCTTCCTGGAAGAAAAAGGCGTTGGTGGAAAGCTGGATACTGCCGCGCCAGCCACGATCCCGCCGCTGGTAGCGGATGCAGCGTTCATTGGCGGCGAGCGCCGCGCATTCGCCCAGGCGCGCGAAATGGCCGACGCCGCCTTCATCCAGGCGCAGGATCGCGACGCCGTGCCGGACGTCGTCGCTGGTGATTGCATTGTCGATATCCCGCGCCACCTGGAAATCCAGCGCCATGTAATCGCCCTGCATCAGGGAGCGCGGATCGACCGGCGCGAGTTCCAGAAACACCGCCTCTCCCTCGCGCAGCAGATGTTCGCGGCGGTAAATCACATAATTGACGCCGATCAAAATCAACACGCCGACGATGACCGCCAATCCCTTGTGTATCCCGCCTTTATTCATGTTCGCCCTCCCCCGCCGCCTCACGCGGGCGCGGCAGTTCTCTGTCTCCTGTCTCCTGTTCCCTGTCTCCTGGCCGAGGCAGAATTTTGAGGAGCGCCAGTCGGCAGGCCAGCAGGGCGCCGCCAGTCAGCATCAGGTAGATCGACTTATCGAGCAGGCTCACTTCCAGCCAGTAGTAATACTGGGCGAATACGCAGAGCAACAAAACCGCGCCGATCCCCAACAGCACCGGCGCGCTGGCCGCGAAGCCGGTCACGAGGATCAGGAGGGCGATGGCGATGTGGGGCATCTTCATTCCCAGGAAGGCGACGCAGAGCGCGGCGCCCATGAGGATCAGCGCGGGACGGCCATGGAGCGCCATGCCTTCCCTGCGTAAAAGCAGCGTCACGAAACAAAGGAGCGCCAGCCCCGGCAAAAACCGGAGCAACGACACAATGGCCGCGTTTTCCCATATATCCGAAAACAGACCCAGGTTCGACACCACCCTCAACCCCGTAACGTTGAAAACAGATATTCCCAACAGGAAGAGCGCCAGCGCGTAGCCCACGCCGCGCCAAAGCTGGCTCTGCCGGTAATGCGGCGTTTTCATCTCCATCCACCAGGCCAGGACGAAGGCAAAACAGCACCCGACTGTCATCCAGTCCAGCCACAGCCATGCGGCATCCATTCCCCAGTGTTTGTGGCAGATCATGGCGATGGCAAACAACGCCGCAACGGTCGCCACCAGGCGTTGCACAAAATTGTTCATGAGGCAAAACACGAGGAGGGCGAGCGCCAGCAGGATATAGCCTTCATGGCGCCGGTAGATTTCGGCGCAGGCAAAGAGGATCAATCCCGCCCCGCACAGACTGGACGCATGGGCAAGCTGGACGAGGAAAAAACGCTTCGCGTGCGCGTGGAAAAGCCAGGAGGCCAGCGCGCACAGCGCCCCGCCCGAATAAAAAAAGATCGTGTCGTCTACTTCGAACAAGGACGCGAACGCGAACACGACGATTTCGGCGCCCGTCCAGAACGCGAGAAAAAGCATCGCCTCCATGTACCAGGGCGCGCGCGGCGCGGCGGCGGGCATTTCTTCCCGCCGGAGAAGCCCGGCGGCATGAAGCGTTTTCCAGAGTTCCTGCGGTTTCACGCGCTTTCTCCCGCGATTTTCCCCCGCGCTTCTTCCTCCATGTTTTTATGGATGCGCCATAAGACGAGTCCCGCGCCCAGGGCAATGCCGATGACAAGCAGGCCGATCAACAGGAACGTCCCATTCCCTCCGCCGAACAGTTTTCTGTTCTCCCCCAGGACGCGAATCAGCGCCGAGGTCGCCAGCAGGAGGAAGGAAGCGCCCACCAGCACGAGCATGAAAAAATCCCGCGCGCGATAGCGGTAAAAAACTCCGAAGCCCGCCGCCCACAATACCCAGATCAGGAGCGCGTCGCCACCATCTCCCCCCCAGACATAACGCGGTTCCCCCACCATCCAGACGCCAAGCACCGCGCCATAGGTCACGCAACACGTCACCGCCAGCGCCGCCAGGCGCAAAGCCCAGCGGCGGCTGAGTTCGGCGAATCGCCGCCCCGCGCCTTCCCACAAGGCCAGCGCGCCCAGATTGACGATGAAGAACCTCTGCCAATTGTCATGATCGAGGGGGAAAAAAGAGAAATAGAGAAAGAGCGCGACATTGAGAATCGCCAGCCAGAAAAGCCACAACAGCGCCTGCCGGCCCAGGATCGCCCAGGGGAGGAGCAGGGCGCACCACGCCGCGAAGAGTTCCCAGGTATCCGCGCCGGTCTGGTAGGTTTGCCCCAGAAGCGCCAGGAGCGCGCCCAGGCAGAGGGCGGCGGCAAAAAGACTGGCCTGCCCGCTCGCGCGCGCCAGCCCCAGCCGCCAGACGCCGAAGAGCGCCACGGCCAACGCGCCTTCCGCCAGCGCGAAACGGCTGAAATGCCCCAGACGCTCCCAGTTGTAGGCAAAAAAGAAAATCACCCCGGAAGACAAGGCCAGCACCGCCAGCGCCAGCAACAACCGATCCGCGAATTGCCGCCAGTCGTCCGCCGAGGGAAACGCGCCGGCAAGCCGCAACGCCTCCGGCAAACGCGCCGGATCGAGGTGTTTTTGTTCCGCCCAAAGCAAAAGCCAGATACGATGATGATTCATGGCAAAGCCCCGTCAATCCGCGTTCATTTCCACATTCGCCGCTTCGCGCGCCCTGGCAATGACCGCCCGGCGTTTCGCGCAGGGCGTCCGGCACCCCGCGCCACATTCCGCGCCCAAGGCATCATAACCGCGACAACTGCCCACAATGGGCCTGCGCCCGAAAATGACCCCAATGGCCATGATGCATACCAAAAACACGATGACGCCAAAGGTCACGAAAAAAATTGTCATTTTGCCGCCCCTTTCAGAGACGCGCAGATTAACACACGATGCCGGCTAGCGTCCTGACCTCCGGGCAGGAAAATGGATTATTTTTGAGCGCCCGGCATCCCAGGCGAATTCTGGCAGCATCTTGTGGAGGCGAAGGCGGGCGCATTCAATCAAGTGCGAGGGAACAGAAATCGGTGTTGCCGACCTGTCCCACCGAGATCCAGGCGCGTCAAAGAACGGTATTTTTTCTCCGCGCGTCAATTTTCATTTTTTGCCGCGCAAGCGATCGAGCAGTTTGCAATCGTTGTGCGGCGGCGTCCATTCGCACGCTTGTTTCGCATCGCTCAATGCCTTTTCACGTTCGCCGCGCTTCGCGTGGAGCTTGCCGCGTTCAATATAGATGGCGGATGAAGAAAACCCGCGGCAACGCTCAATTGCGGCGCTATATGTTTCAATCGCTTTTTGTTCATCGCCCAAATCGCGGTAGATATTGCCCAGCGCGTGAAACGAACTTGCGCGATCAGCATATCTGTCCGCCGTTTTGATGGCTTCATAGGCTTTTAGCGTCGCATGGATTGTGCCGCGATAATGATACGAATCGCCCATGAGAATTTTTCGTCCATCGTAGACCGACGCCGTCCAGACGCCAGCGCCAAGCTCAATCGACCGGGTAAAATCGGCGATTGCCTTTTGATAGGCGTCGTTCGCGTCTGTCATTTTTACCCTGACGCATGACCGCACACCTTCCAGACAATGCGCGACCCCTATATGATGAACGCCGCGAAAGAAATACGCCCGCTGATCCGTCGGCGTATTCTCGATCTCGCGTGTAAACCCGGCAATTTCCGCTTCATGATTTATCGGCTTTCCGGGCGGCGTCGCAGACGAAATGCCTGACGCCATCACCGCGATCAGACAGACGCCAAAAAATACATGTCGCATATATTGCCTCCTTTTCTCCTCCGTATTTTCAGGCTGATTCAGACTGGCGTTCTCACCCCCCGAAATCATCCAGCAGGATATTCTCCCGTTCCACGCCCAGGCCGGTGAGGAGTTTGATGACGGCGGCGTTCATGACCGGGGGCCGCACATGTAGAATTCGCAGTCTTCGGGGGCGGGGTGGTCTTTCAGGTAGTTTTCATGAAGCACGTTGTGGATGAAGCCGGTTGGCCCCGTCCAGTTGTCTTCCGGGAGCGGG
>JAIRMN010000210.1 GCA_031258715.1 Zoogloeaceae bacterium | reverse complement strand
GATGCCGAAACGGTGGCCGACATGCAAAAAGTATTCGGGATGATCGCGCGCGTGCGGGTATATCCGGATGTGCTGGGATATAAAGAGAAATTCGAGATGATCGTGCAGAACTGGCGGCCGCAGCCGGAAGCATGACGCCTGAAATGGGCGAACACGGCTCGCCCATTTCAGGCATCGCCCTCCAGCAACTGATCCAATTTATCAAGAGTGATCTTGGGAACCACTTTATCCGGCAAACGGCTGTTTGGGGATAAATTAAAAACCCTGAAATCATTATGCACTATTTTTTTGGACATAAACTGAAAAGCAGGCAAAATAAGTTTATCAAATTCCTTATCCAAGGAGCTTGGAAGCCCTTCCCCTTTATTTTCATAAAACCTACCCGCGCTCTCATTTAGATCCATACCTAAAATAAACACCTTCTGAAAACCGAGCGCATACGCTAATTGCAAGGCAATATAGGGAATAGTACGCGCACAAAAATAACCATAGTGTAGATTTTTACTAAAACCGATTCTATTAGGCTTACGGCATAACAAAGAAAAGTTTCCCACCAATTCTGAACTGTTTCTAATAGACCAAGCAAAACTTCTATCAGAAAGAGGCCGCTTATTATAATATCTATTAACACGCTCCAATAAATAAAGCGATTTGTTTATCAACACGGATTTATCATGTAGGAAAACCTCGTAAAAACACTCCATGCTCATTGCAACATTTCGCGCGAATTCGCAGCCCAATATAGCAAGATCAGGACGATTTGCCGGAAAACCTTTATCACTGCACAAATAGAATAAAGGTCGGACCTTTTCCTCCACAAGGCGTATAATAGAACCATTCATGGCAATAAAAGGATAAGCCGCATACCGGGAAATCGGAAAAGTCTTCGCCGACGAACCAGAAGCCAGCAAAAAAACGCTACCAGCATAATTGGATTTACACTTTGCGAAATCCTGGAGCGGTATCTCCAAGCTATTTATACGGAAAAACCGATTTCCACCGACGCATTGGATCTCAAACATCTGAAGCCCTCCCCAAATGGGTACTTTATCACAACCACGGCAACATTCACCCATGACGCCATAAAGTCGTCAATTTTTCCCACGCCCATTTTAATTTCTTATGCATCCGCGCCAGCAAACTACTGCGGCATGAAGCGGGTCCGCAGCATCGCCGACAACGGCGTTGCCGGACGTCCGCCCTTGGCTCCCGCCTGGAAGTAGTGTGAGACTTGATCAACCCTTCCTGTCTCGACCACGGTACGATCCGTTCCATCTCCAACGGAAACGCTTCTTTGCGCGTCACTTGCTCGGACGAGCCAAAAATCCTGTCTCAGCCAGACTGAGTTGTTTCGGCTTCTTCATCGGGGGCAACATCCCTTTCTATGGGTACAGGTATTGCCTCATGATCAATGGTCGTTCAGAAAATCCTTAACTATCCTTGCTCAATGTTTTCTTTCTAAAAGAATAGAAAAGAAACAGTGGAAGCCAGAACTCAACAAACTCTTTGACAGTCGGCTTAATCAGAAGCAAGCGAGCACTGAAAAACATACATAAAAATCCAAAGAAAAACCATATCAAGAAGAAAAGGTTTCCAGAATGAATATAGGAAGGCCGTAACATCGTAACAAGCATGAAAACAAGCAGCCCTCCAGCAACGCATCCGCCGACGCGCAAGACTTCAAGGATCATGTTGTGCGAATGTGACAATTCCCAGCCAAGGTCGGCAATTGAAATTTGTGCATCTGTCCCATATCCCTGACCAAACAGCCAGTTATTTCGTATCTTATCCAATGCATACTCCCAAATAGCATATCTATAATGCCTCTCATCAATCCTCATTACAGTCACGTCATCCTTAAAAAACAGCAAGCTCAGCATGAACAACAACAAAGTAAAAAATAACAGAAAGTAAAATTTACTTTCCCCGCGTTTTATCAGAGAAATCACCATCAGTGTTATACCTAAGGACAAACCCGGCCCACGGCTTTTTGTAACAAACACAAGTGCAACACACGCAATCATCGTCGCAATCAACATTAATTTCATATACCATTTCCCTTTTGGGAACAACCAGCATGCCGCGAGAACAGGAATGCTTATAATGGTTGCCGAATCCAGTGGGCTCTTGCTTCCCCATCCACCTATTTGACGGAAAGAAAACCTTTCATTCACGAAATCCATAATAGCATTATCCGATAAAAGAATGGCTATAATGTAAGATATGGAAAAAATAAATCCCACGACAGCAATATATTTTACTGTAAGTTCTTCGGAAAATTCCTGCGAGAAAATCGTAATCGACAGAAATAGACAAAAAATATATGACGCATATTTAATAGATTCAGAAACCTCGCCATCTCCCCATAAAGAGCTCAGGGACAAGTACCCAAGAAACCCCAAAAGAGAAAGCAATACTCGCCTATCCAGAACATAGCGAAAACGTGAAGCAGCGGACATAAATAAGACAGGCAATACGATACACATCAGGAAAAACGACAAAATTTTACTGCTTTCCAGAACAAAAAAAGCCCCTAAGTAAACCAAAAACCCAAGTGCAACCCATTTGCGCATATAATCCTCAACGTGTGTAACAGAAAAATACATAGTCTGTTTCCTTATTTTCCGGGTAAGCTCTCCGGCAAAGTCATGCTTTCCACATCGCGCGGAAACCCGGTTCCATTCATCAACGATTCCAGCGTGGCAACTGTTCTTTCTAATCCCTGAAATCCTCCTGCCAAGTGAAAGTGGGAGAATTTTTCCGTTACCGTAACATAAGCTGCATATTCTTGCTCTATTTTCTGGATGCGCACTGCCAACGCTTCAGGGGTTTTGATTGCGCTGCCGAAAGCGTATTCCTGATCGAAGATATCGGTTTCTTCTCCCGCATTGACATAAACAATCGGCCGTTTTGCCAGACTCGCCTCGACGATGGCGTTGGACATGAAATTGATGACGATGGAAGCGCGCGCCAAGGCATCCGCCAGAGAAGTTTCCGCAGGCAATATCTCCATGTTCTCATGATTTTTCGCCATTTCTTGCCACAATATGGCCTTGCTGCGTGGATGACGTTTGACCAAAGCAAGGATTTCCGGATGCTGGCTCGCCCATTCGCTCACTACGCGATAGCTCTTCTGGTAATTTTCTTCTTTTTCCTTGTCTGGCCCCACGCCAAGCACCAATATGGTTCTCGTGGAAGGGCGCGCCATCGGCATGTCAAATGTCTTATCAATCATGTGCGATCCCGTCAATACAGCCGTAGACTCGCCAAACCTCAAAAGACGATTTCTCAATGCCGCTTCGGAACTTGCACCAAATAACAAATAATAGTCGTAATCATTCATCCCCAAACGCTGGGATTTTTCCAATGTCGTAGCATGAGCCAGTTGCACCAGCAAGGATTTCCGCATATTCAGCGCCAAACGTAAAAATGGCGCGTAAAGGCTGCCGTTGCGGTCATTCAGCAGGAGTTTTGGCGTGTATCGGCATACCAGCCATTCGGCATGGGCGGCAAAACCGAAATAACGCGTTGGAACAGGAAAGGGCGGAGCCTTCAACTGGCGTTGACGAAGAAAGACCGAGGCGGACTGCAATGCAGATTCGATCAGCACATGACCACGACCAAGCAAGGCTTCAATCAATAATTTCTTGCGCCGCAAGGCAATCACTTTCGGAGCGGACTGCAGGAGCAAAATATCACAGGGAAGAGGGGAAAGAGATTTGCTCACGCGACATCTGGCGCACACGCCGAAGCTCCAATCCCTGAGGGCGTCGCGGACAAACCGCAGGAAGCTGCCGATCCAAGAATAACGTTCTCGCAACAGTAGCCAGCGGTAGCGATCCAGAGCCTTCGCCTTTACTTTCCAGACGTTGTCTTGCATTTGAGTCTTGCTCATCCGTATCCACCCCTCTTGAGCGGACGACAATATGTCACGCATCGCTGTGAAGCGGGGCGCATTATAACAAGACAACACGTCTCGACGGCATGGAGCGACGCGTTCATGTCTTCATGATGGTTTTTCCCACGTTTCCTGGAAAAACACTTCATGCCGCCGCACGGCTTTCCGGAAAAATTCGTTTTCGCCCCATGCCGGATGCCTGCGCCCCGCAAGCGTTCCCTGCAGGGCACGGCGCAGGCGCTTTTTGAACGGGAGCGGCATGGTGAGATCGTGCATCATCGCAAGCGCCATTGCTTTGTCGGTCTGCCGGGAGGGTTCCAGCAGCAAAACCCAGGGCAGCAGCGGCCTGGCATTTTCGAGAAGCGGCGGCAGGGCAATACCGGTATTCGCCTCGCCCATTGGCCAGCGGTCGTTGTCGTGCAGATGATTGGCGTAATGCAGCAGAACTTCCGGCTGCCACGCCGAACCCGCCAGGGCTTCCCGCACGGCTTTGCCGGCGGCCACGTGGTCGGGATGCGGGTCGAAGGCCGGGTGCGGTAAAACGATGACCTCGGGCCTGGCTTTCAGGATGATCTCGCGCAGGTCTGCCACCAAATTGTTCCAGGAAGGTACGCCATCGCGGTCGCTGGCAAGCGGGACACGGTTGAAAACGCGGAATGGACGGGTATCGCAAAGATCGGCTTCCCGCGAGGGCACGGCCTCGGCAGGCGCTTTGCACATGGCGGGAAGTTGCAGGCAAAAATACCCCAACTGGATGGAACGCCCGGCAGGAACGCCCGCCCACAAGGGCACGGCGATGCTGTCCCAGGCGCGCAGCCGCCCCTTGATGCGCGCCGCTTCGATGGTGGACAATCCCATGCGCCGGTAGTGCCCGGTTTCGATTTCGCCCGCCGTCAGGGTGACGATCCAGGTTTCTTTCGCCTGGCTGTACAGGCCGAAAGCCGCAAGTTCGGCGTCATCGGCATGGGGTGCGACAATGAGCAGGCGCTTTTGCCGGTAATCGGGGTGCGCCATGCGCCAAAGCCGCGGCGTACCTTCCATCCGGCAATGCTGCCCCTTCAGGCGCAGCCCGCCCGCTCGCAGGGCTTCGGCAAAGCCGGTGAGATTCAGATAACGCACACCCCTGACGCGGCGCTCAAAAGTCTGGCGATCCCGTTCTCGCCAGAGCGGATCGGCGCTTTCCCCACTCCCGGCGTTTGTTGGGGAAAGGCGACGCCCGTCAGTGGCGATAATCACGCCGGGATCGAGAAAGCAGCCCATCCAGCCAGCACGCAAATCGACGGCCAAGATCAATGTATCGCCCGCGTCGAGCGCCGTATCGGCGGCAAGCGTCAGGCATCCGTCGGAAAAGACGACCGGCAGCGCCTCGGCCCGCTCATCGAAACGATAGGCGTAATCCACGCCGGGCGAGTAAAACAGGTGATCGGAAAACCAGGCTTCGTGCGCAACCCAGGCAAAGACCAGAAGCGGCGGAATCCAGTGGATTTCCACAAAAAGCCCAACCACGGGCAACGCAAGCGCAAGCAAGACGAGCGCGATGCGCTTTTTCCGCCGGTGACGTTGCAGGAGGAAGTTTTTGCGCGAAGCCATCTTTTATCCTGCGGGACGCTCAAACCTCGAACACAGGTTCGGGCACGCACCAGAGGTTCTTGTAGTCGCGCCCTGCCCGACCGAAGGAGTAGCGCAGGGCTTTGCCTCGATCCGCAGCATCTTTTTGCGCGGCTTCGACGTTGACGAAAGTCAGCACGCTGCCCGGGCTGTAATCCCGCGCTTTCGGATCGACGCCACCGTTGATGTATTCGATACCCACCCACTGGGCGGCTTCAATGCGGTAGAGCACCTGCACGGCAACCGGCTCATCATGCAGCATGAACACTGAGCCGCACATCCAGTCGTGCAACAGGGTGAACACTTCCGCCATGCTCGCCGCACCCGGCGCGGGAGATTCCCAGCGCCGCTGGAAAAGATCAACATAAATAGCCGCGAGTTCGGACGGGGAAAATTCGCTCACCGGACGAATAACACCGCCTGCTTCCGTCAATAGCCGCAGTTGACGGCGCTGGTTATAGCGGAATTTCGCGGAGAACGCCTCCGCCGCCTTGAGCAGCGAAAGTTCTTCCTTTTGCCGCTTCAGCCCGAGGAAATCCGCCTCGTGCCGGGCCGTGAGATAACGCCCGGCATGGCGCAGGGGAATTTTTTCGCCGCCGGGCGCGACGGGCAGGACGACTTCCGCATTGCCGAGATCGAATAGCGCCTTTTTCCTGTATGCCTTCAAGGCCGCCTTGGACAAAGCCAGATGCCGCCCCCACACGGGGATAGCCGCGACAAACACATCGCCACGCCGCCATCCCAGATAGCGCACCGCAATACCTGCGAGTCCGGACAGACGCTCGACGAACGCGGGGTGTGTGGCGACACTGCCGCCGTAACGTTGCCAAATGTCGGCATAGTCAGCCGCGGTGATTTCTGTCCAGCCTCTTTCCCGGAAAAACCTGAAACGATTCAGCATGGCGCGTACCGTGCCCATTGAGCAAGCATGGGCAGGCGCCAGAATGCGCGCGCCGCCGCTTCATCGGAAAACCTGCGCTGCAAGTGCGCCTCCGCCTGTTTCGGGTAGTCCGCGGGCACGCCCCGCTCCGCGAGGCGCATCAGGCATTGCGCCAGCGCGGCGGTATCTCCGAACGGGAACACGTCGCCAATGCCGGCCACGACCTCGCGCCCGCCGCCGCAGTCGCTGCATATGACGGGCAGGCCGGCAGCCAGCGCTTCCAGCAGCACCATACCGAACGGTTCCCGATCCGAGGAAAGTGCGAAGGCGTCGAACGCCTTGAAGTAGCGGCGGCCATCGGCGAGCTGCCCGAGAAAGCGCACCGCGTCCTGGATGCGCAGACTGGCTGCCTGCGCCTTGAGCGCATTTTCCAGCCGCCCGCTGCCCATGATGGCGAGCAGGCTCCCCGCCGGCAGACCGGGCAAGGCCGCCGCAAACGCGCTGCACAACGTCGCCTGGTCTTTGTCCGGATGCAGCCGCCCGACATTGCCCACGATCCAGGCTTGCGCCGGCAGACCGAGCGCCGCGCGGGCGGCTTCGCGGGGCAAGGCTTCAGCCTGGACGGCAGCGACGTCGATGCGGTTGTACAGGGTTTCGATATGGGAAGCCGGCCATCGCGGCAAGGCGGCGCGCATGTCGGCGCGCACGGCGTCGGAGACGCCCAGAAGACGCAGGCGTTTCCTGAATGCCTGCGCGAACAGCCGCCGGGGAAGCCGGGCGTAATCACCAAAAGCGTGATGTACGCCGATCACCGGCAGATCCGTACCGAGCAACGCGGTATAAATGGATTTGAATCGGTGCGCGATGCAGAAGGCGAAATCGTGCGAACCGGCAATGCGGCGCACGTCCCGGAGGGCTTTCAGTTTGAGTCCGCGAATGTCCGCGCTCCGGTAATCGAGAAAGATCACTTCGTCCGAGGCCGATCCCCGCGCGGTTTTTTCATCGGGCGCGCCAGTCAGGTAAACCGTGCTCACCTTGCAGGGCGTGCCCCGGAACAGGCGGGCGTACTGGCGCGCGCAATCCAGAAAGGGACCGTCGTAGCCGTGGCAGAGTTGCAGAACCGTGCGCGATTTCGTGGGCACGGCCGCAAGCATGACGCCCCTCTCCGGATGCCAGGCTCCCGGCCCGCCCGTCAATTCAATGAGTCCGTCGAGTCTGCCGCCGGGTCTGCCGGGTCCGTCGAGTCTACCGGGTCCGGCAAATTCGCCGATTTCGCCGCAGCCCGGAAAGCGCCCAGAAGGCGCCTGATCCAGGCGCGATAGTTGCGATGAATGACTTCGCTCCCATCGGGATTCAACTCGTACAGCATATTTTGGCTACTGACATGATCAATGTCCACCTCATTTTCACGGATATGCACGTCAATAACCACCGAATGCTTGCCGCGCACATCGACGCTCAGGCGCAAGGTATTACCATCGTCGCCGAGGACAACCCATTCACTCTGCTTTACCCCGGCAATAATGGCGTCATGCGTCTCTTTCGCGGCATTTTCCTTGGGCGTATTCACGATCACGACATTTCTGTATTTCGGCATGGGGACGGCTCTCGCGGCATGAGCCAGCGGTGTCATGACGCAGGCAAGAAACGACAGAACGGCAATGGATATGAAACGTTTCATGGCTCTTCTCCAGCAAGAAATAGAAAAAGAACTTCGATACTCGTTGATGCGCCCTGACGCGCCAGCCAGGCGACGGACGCATCAGGGGCGGCATGACGGTCTCAGTTTGCCGCCTTGCGGGCGGCGCTCAGGAGGCGGTTGATCCAGACGCCATAGTTGGGATGGATCACCTCGGCCTCGCCCGACTGTCTGGGGCAGGTCGCGGGAAGATAGTCGCATTGTTCGATGGCTCTTCCGGAGAGGGCGTCTTTATCATATGCCATATTCACGCTACTGACATAATCAATATCCACGGCGTTTCCGCGGATATGCGCATCGATCAGCACCTTGTGTTTTCTGCGCACGGTAATGCTCAGGCGCAAGGTGTCGCCATTGTCGCTGACGACGAGCCATTTGTTCTGCGCTGCGGCGCCGACGATGGCGTCGTGCGTCCTTTTTGCTGCGTCATCCCCGGTCGCGCTTGCGATCACTTCGTTTTTGAACACCGGCATGGGAACGGTTCTCGTGGCATGAGCCAGCGGCGTCATGACACAGGCAAGGAACGAGAGAAGGGCAACGGGAATGAAACGTTTCATGGGCTTTCCTCCGGGAAGAAACGCGAAATACGCACACCTCAAGGAACACGCTTGAAGATCAGCGATGTATTGATGCCGCCGAATGCGAAATTATTGCTCATGACATATTCGCATTCCAGGTTGCGGCCAAGGCCCGTAATGTAATCCAGTTCTCCGCAGCGCGGGTCAATATGGTCGAGATTCAGGGTGGGCGCAAACCAGCCGACGCGCATCATGGCGATAGTAAGCCATGCTTCCAGCGAGCCGGCCGCGCCCAGGGTGTGGCCCATGTAGCTCTTGAGCGAACTTATCGGCATGCGGGAACCGAAAACTTCATGGGTGGCAAGGCTCTCGGCAATGTCTCCCAGTTCGGTGGCGGTGCCGTGGCCGTTCACATAGCCGATGGCCTCGGGCGGCAGACCCGCCGAAGCAAGCGCCTGGCGCAGGCAGACCGCCTGCGTCTCGGCGCGCGGCTGCGTGACGTGGGTGCCGTCGCAGTTGGTGCCGTAGCCGACGATCTCCGCGTAGATCCTGGCGCCGCGCGCCCTGGCGTGTTCGTATTCTTCCAGGATCAGGGTGCAGCCGCCCTCGCCGATCACCAGACCGTCGCGGTCGCGGTCGTAGGGGCGCGGGGTGAGCCGCGGCGTGTCGTCTTTCGCGCTGGCTGCGTAGAGGGTGTC
>JAIRMN010000193.1 GCA_031258715.1 Zoogloeaceae bacterium | reverse complement strand
ATTCATGCCCACGCTGAACGAAGGCACGCTGCTCTACATGCCCGCCTCGCTGCCCGGCATGTCGATGACCAAGGCCGCCGAACTCTTGCAGACACAGGACAAGATCATCAAGAGCTTTCCCGAGGTGGCCTCGGTCTTCGGCAAGGCCGGCCGCGCCAACACCGCGACCGACCCGGCGCCGCCGGAAATGTTCGAGACGGTGATCAACTTGAAACCCGAGTCCGAATAGCGCGAGGGCATGACGATGGACAAGCTGATCGCCGAACTCGACAAGGCGATGCAGTTCCCCGGCATCTCCAACGCCTGGACGATGCCGATCAAGGCGCGCATCGACATGCTTTCGACCGGCATCCGCACGCCGATCGGCATCAAGGTCTTCGGCAAGGATCTCGATGAACTGGAGCGCCTCGCCAAGGAAATCGAGACCGTGGTTTGCGTAGTGGTTGCGGGAAAACATGAAAACATGGAATGTTTGACCACATTCCACAAAATTTGCTAACATCCAGACCATTCCGATGCGAATCGGCTTGTCGAACGAGGGTAACCTTGGCGACACAACCTGCCGAAAGGCAGCCCAGCGGCCACCATTGAGTGGCCGTTGTCATTTCTGGTGAGGCGATGACCTACCTCTGCTACATCGACGAAGCCGGCTGTACCACTCCATTGCCGAGTGCGCGAACCGACATTCAGCCAGCGCTGGTCATCGCGGGTCTGGTTGTCGATGCCGCCAAGGTTCGCAGCCTGACGCTCGGTTTTCTCGATCTCAAACGCCGATATTTCCCAAAGAAATTTGGCAACGACCATCCGCTCGATGATGTGCTGGTCGAAATCAAGGGATCCGATCTGCGCTCGACCATCCGCAAGCATGGCGCGCACGCCGAAGCCACGCTGAAATTCATCGACGGCATGCTCGACCTGTTGCGCGCTGGCGAGGCGCGCCTGTTTGCCACGGTTTGGGTAAAAGGCATTGGCAAACCCATCGACAGCCGGGCGATTTACACCAGTTCGATCCAGGCGACGTGCCGTAATTTCTCGGCCTTCCTCGATCACCGCGATGACAACGGCTTCATGGTAGCGGATTCGCGCACGCCCGCGCTCAACGTCCAAGTATCGCATTCGATTTTCACTCAGAAATACCGTGCCAAGGGCGATCCTCTAAGCCACTTGCTGGATTTGCCTACCTTCGGTCACAGCAACAATCATGTTCCGCTGCAAATCGCCGACGTGCTCTGTTCGACGCTACTGTTTCCGATGGCCACGGCTAGCTATTGCGCCGGACAGATTACCGGCAAGCACGTCAGAGGGCGCGACGAGTTCATCAAGCGCCGCTATGCCAGCCGTATCAAGGCGCTGCAATACCGTTACAAAGATGCGGTCAGCGATATGCCTCTGGGCGGCGTATTTGTCAGTGATGGGTTACAGGGGCGCAAGTCCGATCTGTTGTTCAGGTTTTGGTCGAGTGACTGAATGTCCGGCGAATAGATATTTTGATCAACCATCGTCTGGCGCAAACTACCAGAAATTCCAGACATCCAATTCTGTTGGATCGGTTTCAAACCAAATGATCTTTGGACGGAAAAATATCCCTTATTCCAAGGGCAGACAATACGTCGAAGAGCGAATTCGTTCATCGCAATTCGCTTTCCTGCGCAGCAATCATCCAAACTCGTTTCAATGGCAATTCAGCTTTCATTTCTTCGTCGAGGCGGTCGTAGTTGGCGAAAAGTTGTTCCAGCAGTTCTTTTTGCGTCCAGAGGCGGACACGGAAGAAACTCGCGGCAAGTTCCTTCTGAACATTGCTCTTGAAACCACTCCAGGAAACGAACAAACCCTCGCCGGCGCCGAATTTGGAGACTGCGCCCAAAAGCTTGTCCACCGTTGGACGGTCGATCGGAGTATCTTCCGATTTTACTTCGACGCACAAGCGTGGCGAGCCGAACCCAAGCGCTCCTGTGCCCGCCAGAATATCCGCGCCGCCATCCGCGCCTTCCGGGCTGAGATAAGTCGTATAACCCTGTGCTTTCAGGATGGCCTCCACCAGACGCGTCAGACCATGCCCTTTGAAGCGCGAAGCGATGAGTTGCGCAATCTGGTCATGGACCAGTTCTTCGAGATTGCTGTCTTCGGCGATTTCGTCATTTGCGGGCACCGAGGCTTTGATTGCCGCCGCAGTGATTTCCGGTTTCCAGCCATTGGCGCGCATGGATGCGATGCGCCGTTCCGCGTTGTTGCGCTGTACCCGGCAAATCGTCATGAAGGCGCCGAAAGTGTAAAGCAAATCCTTGCCGAAATTGGCGCGCGGTATCGCCTCGCCAATCCACTTGACCGCCCGCCAATGATAGAAGGGATTCATCCCGTCGGTTTCCGCATGATAATCGCTGGTCACTTCGCCGATATAGATGGCGGGTTGTGTTTTGAGCGGGAGAACCACAAGATCGCCCTTCTGGATTTCATGCGCGAAAGGCCAGACTTGGCTGACCCAATTCTGGATGGCTCTGGGTTTTGCATCCGGGTAACGTTCCGCCATGAGCGCCCCCAGGTCTGCACGTTGTTGGAGTTTCGCGAGATTCACGTTCAGGTTATCCCACGTCACGTAAACGCGGTTCCCCTGAATGAATTTTTGTTCGTGTTCGCCGTGAGAGCCGGCGCGGATGAGCCAGATTGCCATGGTTTCGTCCTTCATGATTTGCTGCATTCAGAAAGCAGTTCAAGGGAATCGTCGAGAGATTGATTTACATGTCCACAGGCGTTTTCGCGGTTCGGCTTCCCAGTAATTGTTCCTCGAACCATTTAGCTTTGGATCAATATTTCGCAAGACGGCAAAACCCGTTGAGGCAATACATCCACCAAGGTCGGGTGTAATTTGCGCGATGGAGCCGTGATGCGGGCGGGTAAGGTTGACGATGATGTCTTGGTTGCGAACCATCATGCGGGCGCGGCTTGGCGCTTCAGCAACGAGGCTTTCCTCCGCTTGCGCTTCTCCTGTGATAGAGCTGACTTTGCTGATTTCGATGTAGCGAAATGTTGCGCCATCATGGTTGGATGGTTTCCAGATTTCATCGGAAAACGATGTGAGCGAACCAAGCGATTGCGCATTTGCGGCGGCAAGCATTCGCAGGTTCATTGTGAGTTCCGGAGAATAAAAATAGGGGTCAAAACGTGCCGAAACCGCATTAGCGGACACAGCAAACACCTTGCGCTCATCCTTCGGCGGCGGCGTCAGACCGAGCGTGGAGAGCAAAAAATCATCCAGCCCGGCCAGCAGCGCGTCGGCTTCCGCCAGTTTTGCGCGGCGTTTGGCGCGGGCGGCATCCATCGCGGCGACAAGGTTTTGTTGCTCGCCAATATTTGGAAGAGGAATTCGTAAAGCAGAGACTTCATCCGCATTGATATGAGGCTGTGCAGCCCGCCCTTTTACCAAATTCAACTGTAAACGTCCAATCTCCGTATCTAGGAATATGGAAACAAAATGTGCTGATGCGTTTGGCGAAAAAGTGAGAATTAGATCATAGGCAGCATACGCTCCTGACAAGTCTTCTGGGATTACCGCGCAATCTCCAGTATTTACCCCACTACGCACAATAATAAGCTCGCCACCAGACAGTCGGCATTTGTCCATCAACTTCGGCTGCTCTTTTGATATATGAAATAGCGTTTCACGTTTAATTTCACCGTCTTTAATATCCGTAGCACGGACAAATGGCACGGTATTTTTCCCCGGTTCAAGGTAAGGTGGGGGCGTTCCTGTACCATAACGGATTTCTCGAATTATTGTCCCAAGATTGCAAGTGTTAAATATTCCTTTTCCAATCAATGCGAGCCTTGAACGAATCCAAGGTTGATGGGAAACGACATCTCCTCTACCAGTCACTTCGCCCCGCCGAACCGCAAAGCATTTTGCTTTGCCATTCCCGGCGGGGCTTAGACGAAAAAACGGTCAGGGTCTTTCTGGAATGCCTGCCATTGCGCGACCAAGCCGGTATCGGGAATGATTTCCCTGTGTCGCTCGCTCCATTGCGGTTTTTTCGGGTTGGCCGTACTCCATTCGTAATACACGCGATAATCGAACAGATCGCAGGACTGGATTTCCACCTTCTCCTTCTCAGGCGTCTCACACTCCACCGTCACCTTGAAAGTCTTGCGACCCGTGGCGTCGTAGCCGATGTTCTCGGCCAGCGCCATGAAAATGGGCGCATCGTCCGGCACGATTTCGCCATTCTTCAGACGGCGCAGAAAGACCACGCTCGCTTTCACCCCGGCGTCGTAATGCGCGAAAGCGAATTGCGGCAGCGACACCACAGCGAGAAGTTGGAAATGTTCGAGCAGCCAGTCCCGCACGCCTTGTAACGACGAATTGGTCAGGATGCCGTCCGGCAACACAATGGCGACCCGGCCCGTGCCGGGTTTGAGGAAGGAGTGCACGCGCTCCAGAAACAGGATTTCTGTTTTGATGCTGGTGCGATCTTTCACCACTTTTGTGCCGCGCTTGGCGTCGTTCTCACCTTTGGCGGATTCATCCGGTTCGGTGCCGGTAGTGCTCTTGCCGATGTAATTGCGGAGGTCGAACTGCTCCAGATAGCCCTCGCTCTTCTCCGTGCGCTTCACCACGGAGCCGAAGGGCGGATTGGTGAGAATGAGGTCGAATTTTCCCGCGCGGAGCTTGTCGTTGCAATCGTAGAGGTAAGGGCGATTTTCTCCCCTAGGTTTGCCGTCGGCGTCCTTGGGTCGTTCAAAGAAATCCAGCGCATCGTGGCCGACGATGTTGGTGTGGCCGTCGTCGTGAATGATCATGTTCATCTTGGCGACACGGGCCAATTCTTCGTTGATTTCGATGCCGAACAGATTTCTCTCGGCAAAATCGTGCCAATAGATGAAATGATCGCGGCTCTGGCGGGCGTCGCTGTCGCGCC
The DNA here is from genome assembly GCA_031258715.1 of Zoogloeaceae bacterium. Taxonomy (GTDB): domain Bacteria; phylum Pseudomonadota; class Gammaproteobacteria; order Burkholderiales; family Rhodocyclaceae; genus Azovibrio. Next base: position 2,432 of record JAIRMN010000193.1, on the reverse strand, counting down.
TGGGAAAGCGGCGATCCGCCGCGCGGCGGACATGATCGAGCGAATACAATAGGAAGCCGCCCGACCCGCCAGCCGGATCGAGCCCCCGCTGGCCGCGCTCCGGGTTCAGCACTTCGACGGCGAAGGCGATGATTTCGCGCGGCGTGAAATACTGACCAAAATCGCCCTTGAAGAAACCGCCCATGAATTCCTCGAAAGCGACGCCCTTGGTGTCGAGTTCGGTGCGGTCGAGTGAAATGCTTTCGAGGTGCTCGACGCATTGGGCGAGAACCGGCGGGTCGAGGTTGATTTTGTCCGTGAAAACGTCGGGTTCCAGTTCCTGCTCGTCCTTGTAGAGGCGGTGGATGCGCGCAGCAAGCCTTTCGCTGGTCTCGCCGTCGCCGCGCTGAAAGGCATAGGGTTTGCCGTCCTCGCGGTCGGGATTCTTTTCGTCACGGTGCTTGACGAAAACAATTTTGCAAAATTCGCCGAACGCCGCGATGGGGCTGCGCCGCCCGCCCTCCCAAAGCGTTTGATGGCATTTGCGGATGGCGGCGCGAAGCTCCTCGCGCGGCACCGCCGAGAGGTCCTGACCGGGCAAGTTTTTGTAAAAACGCCATTCCGGCGGATGTCCATAGCGGCGGGGAACGTCCGTCATCAAATTGCGCTCGCGCTCGCCGGGCGGGAATTTGTTGTCGAAGCGCAGAAAGCGGCGGGTCATCCCCGCGACCACGCCGCAATAGTTCGCGCCCAGGCTGGCGCGGTTGCCGCAAGCCTGTTCAATGGCTTGCGCGAATTCCGCGTCGGAAATGTCCGCGCGCTTGCATTCGATGACGAGCCACGGCGATTTGCGCTCTTCGTCATGCTCCCCGTAAATCACGAGGTCGGCCTTGTCGCTTGGGATACGGCGCGGTACTGTGACCTCGAACGCGATACGTTCGGGGAGGTAGCCGTATTTGTAGATCAGTTCGGCCCAGAAGGCGGCGCGGATTTTTTCTTCCGGGTCAGACCAGCGCTCGGAATGAGCGGCGGCGATGTAATGGATGCGTTCGGTTTTTCCTTCGCCGGATAATTCCGCGAGGCCATCGCCGAAGGCTTGTTGCAAATAGGTCACAGTCATAAAAGTCACCGGATTGAAAAAAGAAAGAACAGTAAAGTCATTTGAACTGAAAACAGTCATCGCAGAATCGCCCTGACTTCGATACCGGCTTCTCCTGCCGCGCCGAACTCTGAAAGTATACGACAGCAGGCTCGCGCCCCAACGTTCCCAGATTACAAAACCGTAATTTACCCGTCAGCTTCCCGTCACCCCCTCGCCGTCACACTGCGCTCTTCCGAATCGACACGAACCCGCCATGAAAAGAAGCCTCGCCGCTCCGTCTACAACCCCGCCCGAGGAACGCTGACATGCTCGCCAGACTCATCGAGTGGTCAGGGAACAACAAGGCGCTGGTGCTCATCGCCACGCTGCTCGTCATCTTCGCGGGTGTCCTGGCCATGTTGCGCATGCCGCTCGACGCGCTTCCCGACCTCTCCGACGTGCAGGTCATCGTCTATACCGAATACCCCGGCCAGGCGCCGCAGGTGGTCGAGGATCAGGTCACTTATCCGCTGACCACGGCGATGCTTTCGGTGCCGAAGTCGAAAGCCGTGCGCGGTTTCTCGTTCTTCGGTGCGTCCTTCGTCTATGTCATTTTCGAGGACGGCACCGACATCTACTGGGCGCGCTCGCGCGTGCTGGAATATCTCAATTTCGCCTCGGGGCGGATGCCTTCCGGCGTCACGCCGCAGATCGGGCCGGACGCGACCGGTGTCGGCTGGGTCTATCAGTATGCCCTTTTGGCTCGCGACAAGACGTTGGCCGAACTGCGCTCGCTCCAGGACTGGTTCATCCGCTACCAGCTCGCCAAGGCGCACGGTGTCTCCGAAGTGGCCTCGATCGGCGGTTTCGTGCAGACCTATCAGGTCACCGTCGATCCGATTCGGTTGCGCGCCTACGGCATTCCGCTGATGAAGGTAGCGCAGACGATCCGCGACTCGAATCGCGACGTCGGCGGGCGGGCGGTGGAAATGAGCGAGACCGAATACATGGTGCGCGGTCGCGGCTACCTGCGCGGCGTTGCCGACATCGAGAACCTGGTGGTCAAAAGCGAGGGGGGCGTGCCGGTATTGATCCGCGACGTCGCGCGCGTCGAACTGGTGCCGGACGAGCGGCGCGGCCTCACTGAACTCAACGGCGAGGGCGAGGTCGTCTCGGGCATCGCCATGGCCCGTTACGGCGAGAACGCGCTGGAAGTCATCGGCAACCTGAAGGAGAAAATCACGGAGGTCTCCGCCGGGCTGCCGGACGGCGTGTCCATCGAGCCGGTCTACGACCGCTCGGAACTCATCTACCGCGCCATCGAAACCCTGAAGCGCACGCTGATCGAGGAATCGCTGATCGTCGCCGCCGT
>JAIRMN010000040.1 GCA_031258715.1 Zoogloeaceae bacterium | reverse complement strand
AGGCACAAGCTCCTTTCCATCTTGAACGCCATCTGCAAATCAGGACAGCCCTGGCAGGAAAATTTCGCTCACCCTTGACAAAAAACCTTGCTTTTGAACACAGTCGCTGTCCTCTGTCTGAATCGCGTGTTCCACGTCATTTCCCGCAGATGACGCGGCGGGGCCAGAGGAGATTGTCGTCCCGAAAGTCTCCCTGTCCCAGGAAAATCCTTTTGTCGTCCTCCTGTTCGCCGTACACGCGCGCGGCACCGATGACGCCGGGTTCCCTGGCGGCTAGAACCGGGTTGCCGTGTAGGAAGCGGCGGGTTTCGGCGGCGGAGAGGCAAACGCCGGGCAAGCGGGCGAGCAGGGTATCGGCGGCGTCGAGGCGAGCGAGGCGTTCGGCTTCCGGCAGGGATGCCAAGATTTCCAGCGTATGGGCGTTCTGGATATCCAGCGCACCGACCCGGATGCGGCGCAGCGCCGTCAGATGCGCGCCGCATCCGGCGGCGCGTCCCAAGTCTTCCGCCAGCGTCCGGATATACGTGCCCTTGCCGCATTTCACCCGCAGGGAAAAGCGCGGCAAGTCCAAGGCGAGCGCCTCCAGCGTATGAAAAACGACGCGACGCGGCACGCGTTCCACTTCCACGCCCTGCCGCGCCAGTTCATAGAGCGGACGCCCCCCATGTTTCAAAGCGGAATACATGGGCGGCGTTTGCAGTTGCTCGCCCAGGAAACGCGGCAGTGCGCACGCGATCCTGCCGACAATATCACTTGGGAGCGTCGCCGTCTCCATGATCGCGCCTTCACCGTCGCCCGTCGTCGTGGTGACGCCGAACAGGATTTCAGCGTCATAGGTCTTATCGGCCTCCAGGAGATCGGCGGAAAACTTGGTGGCTTCGCCGAAGCAGATCGGCAGCAATCCCGTCGCCAGCGGATCGAGCGTGCCAGTATGTCCCGCTTTCGCGGCGTGAAAAAGTCTTTTGGCTTTCTGGAGCGCGGCATTGGAAGTCATGCCGATGGATTTATCCAGCAGCAGGACGCCGTCGATGGCCTGTTGGCGTTTGGGCAAAACGGGTTCGCTCATGCGATCTCGACGGGCGTATAAATCGGAACGTGTTCGAACAATTGCAGGATGTCGCGGTTGCCCATGCGGACGCAGCCATGCGAATGGGGTTCGCCCAGGATAGCGTTTTCGCTGCATCCGTGGATGTAGATGTAGCGGCGCATGGTATCGACCGCGCCCAGGCGATTGAGGCCAGGTTCGCAACCGGAAAGCCAGAGGATGCGGGTCAGTATCCAGTCGCGTCCCGGAAAGGCGGCGTCCAGTTCCGGCGTCCAGCATTCGCCGGTGGGACGGCGAGCGGAAAAAACGGTATAGAGCGAGCAGCCCGCGCCGATTCGGGCGCGCACGATATGCCGTCCGCGCGGCGTTTGCAGGCTGCCATTCTGCTCGCCCGCGCCTTTCGCAGCCGTGGAAACCGGATAATCGAAACGCAGACGCCCCGCCGCATCGCGCAATTCCAGCGTCTGGCGCGCGAGACAAACATGGATGCGCGGCAGGGGACGTTCTTCAGGCATGTTCGCTCGCCTCCCGCTCTTCTCCATCCGGCGCCTGTCCTCTTCTGCGTTCGGCGAAAAAATCGCTCAACAATCTGCCGCAAGCCTCGGCCAGCACGCCGCCGACCACTTCGGTGTGGTGATTGAGCTTCTTTTCGGCAAAGAGATCGAGCACACTGCCATGCGCCCCGCCCCTAGGGTCGCGCGCACCATAGATCACCCGTTCGACGCGGGCGTGAAGCAAGGCGCCCGCGCACATGACGCAGGGTTCCAGCGTGACGTAGATCGCGCAACCCGGCAGGCGATAATTGCCCAGACGCCGCGCCGCGTCACGCAGGGCGACGATCTCGGCGTGCGCGCTCGGATCCTGATCGCCAATGGGCGAATTGAAGCCGCGCCCAACAATGGCGTTCTCATGAACCACGACCGCCCCGACCGGCACCTCGCCCAGACAAGCCGCCGCCTCTGCCTGATAGATCGCCTCGCGCATGAAGCGTTCATCTTCCCGCGCGCGGGCGGCAGCGTCGGCGGTTATCTCCATCGTTTCATCATTCGGCGCGCAATGCCCGTTTGCGCTCGATTTCCGTCAAATACCGCTTTCTCAGGCGGATATTCTTGGGCGTGATCTCCACGAGTTCGTCGTCGGCGATGAATTCGATGGCCGCTTCCAGCGTCAGCGCCACCGGCGGCACGAGGCGCACGGCCTCGTCGGTGCCGGAAGCGCGGATGTTGGTCAGTTGCTTTCCTCTCACCGGATTTACCACCAGGTCGTTCTCCCGGCTGTGGATGCCGATAATCATGCCTTCGTAGAGTTTTTCGCCAGGATTCACGAACATCCGTCCCCGATCCTGCAATTTCCAGAGCGCGTAGGCGACGGTCTCGCCGCTCTCCTGCGAAACAAGAACGCCATTCCGGCGCTCGGTGAGACCGCCTTCCTTCACCGGCGCGTATTCGTCGAAGACATGGCTCATCAATCCCGTCCCGCGCGTCAAATTCATGAATTCGCCCTGGAAGCCGATGAGGCCGCGCGCCGGAATTCGGTATTCGATGCGCACTCGCCCGCGCCCGTCCGGGATCATGTCGAGCATCTCGCCGCGCCGCAGACCCAGCGATTCCATGACGCCGCCCTGATGCTGCTCTTCCACATCCACGGTCAGCATTTCGAAAGGCTCGCATTCGACGCCGTCGATCACGCGCTTCACCACGCGCGGACGTCCCACCGCCAGTTCATACCCCTCGCGGCGCATATTCTCAAGGAGGATGGAAAGATGCAGTTCGCCGCGCCCGCAGACATCGAACACGTCGCTGTTGGGCGTATCGTCCACGCGCAGCGCCATGTCGGTTAAGAGTTCCTTGTGCAGGCGTTCCCGAATCTGGCGGGATGTCACGAACTTGCCTTCCGTGCCTGCAAGCGGACCCGTGTTCACCATGAACTGCATGGAAAGTGTCGGCTCGTCGATTTTCAAAAGCGGCAGGGATTCCGGGCGCTCCGGATCGGTGAGCGTGCAGCCCAGGGCAAGATCCTCGATGCCCGTCACCTGCACGATGTCGCCCGCCGCGCCCTCTTCCAGTTCGACCTTGTTCAGTCCCTTGAAGCCGAACACCTGGCCGATCCTGGCCTTGAACGGCGTGCGCTCATGCAGGGCTGCTTCTTCTTCCGTGCCGAACATCACCATCACTTGCTGCCCGGTCTTTACCCGGCCACGCCGGATGCGTCCCACGCCGATGCGTCCCACGTAGGAACTGTAGTCGAGCGCGGAAATCTGAAGTTGCAGGGGCGCGTCCACATCGGCTTTGGGCGCGGGCACATGGGAGAGGATGGTCTCGAAAAGCGGTCGCATGTCTTCGCGCGGCGCGGCAAGGTCCAGCGCCGCCCATCCGTTCAGGCCGGAAGCGTAGATGATAGGAAAATCCAGTTGCGCGTTGCTGGCGCCCAGCTTGTCGAAGAGATCGAAAGTGTGGTTGATGGCGTTGTCCGGATTGGCCCCGTCGCGGTCGACCTTGTTGACCACCACGATCGGGCACAGCCCCAGCCCCAGCGCTTTCTTGGTGACGAAACGGGTCTGCGGCATCGGGCCTTCTACGGCGTCGACCAAGAGCAGAACGCCATCGACCATGCCCAGCACCCGCTCGACCTCGCCGCCGAAATCCGCGTGCCCCGGTGTGTCGACAATATTGATGTGAATGCCCGCGTATCCCACCGAAGTATTCTTGGCGAGGATGGTGATGCCGCGCTCCTTTTCCAGATCATTGGAATCCATCACCCGATCGGCAATCTGCTGGTGCACGGCAAAAGCACCGGACTGACGCAAAAGCTGGTCGACGAGCGTCGTCTTGCCGTGGTCGACGTGGGCAATGATGGCGATGTTGCGGATGGGGCGAAGCTGGACGATGGACATGGAAGACAACACAAAAAGAAAGGTTTCGGATTCTAGCAAATACCGCTTTGTTGCGGCGCAAGACAAAAACAGGAGGCGCAATCAAAAGCATTCCCTTTTCAGCTTACAGAGACCTCCAGTAGCTGGTGTTGGTTTGCGTGCATGGTTCGGAGGTTGAGGATGGCTCGATGCGCTCGCCGAGCGGCTCCCCCGCGGAGACGCCACCGTGGGGACGCTGCTCATGAGCCTCCCGCAAGAGAAGATTACCGCCATCGGGCAGAAAATCAACCGCTTGAAGGACGCGCCGCTCTTCCCGCGCATCGAGCCGTTCCTGGACATCCTGAGGGTGATTTACAAGGCGAAGCGGAGAGAACAGGCGCTCCACCGCCGGGTCGCGCCGCTCATTCCCTTGATGCGCGAAGTGTGGAAGAACGCGCCAAACGCGATCTGTCCCCCGGCGCAAAGGCGTCCAGGACGGCCGCGCCGTTACCTACCGTGACCGGGAGCATGGCAGAGGCGAACTGGCCTGGGGAACTTGCCAAATTGGGTAAGGAGGAGGTAAAGCTCGACGTGCCGTATGTGATACACACGCTCCTTTCGTCGCTGGGTAAAGGAACGATCTCGAAATTACGGTTCGCCAAGGCTATGTGGGCCAAGCTGCATCAAGGGAAACATCGGATAAAAGGCTACGTGCAAGATTCCGTGATCCGCAATCTGCTCAGTCTGATAGCCGATCCTCTGGTTGCGTGGGTTGACGACGCGCGAAATGGCGACATTGGCATGTTGTTGGATGCTCGGACAGAGCTTAACGAACCCATCGTGTTTTTCGTAAATCGCAACGATGAAATTGCGTCAATTTACGGCTTGAACGAGGAAGAAGCACAAAGTCGCGGGTATCGTGACAGTGAAGCACAAGCTACAGCCTACGTCATTGACGCTGAAAGGCGCGGAGGTGTGATTTACTTCCGGGATGAAAGCACAAGAAGAGAAGTGGAAGGTGGAGTCACGACCCGCCCGGCTACGCCTGCGTCCAGCGGTGGTCCTTTCGTGAGGTCAAGCGGCGTTTCCGCCGCTTCCTCCAAGCGAGGCTTCGCTAACCGCCCCGCGCCATCGCGCCCTTCCAGCAAGCCCCTTCATATTATCACAAAAACGACCCTGGATAAACGTTCCGAGGGCAAAAATCCCTGGTTGCCCGAAAGTGGCGTCAAAGCGTCCAAAGCCGCGCCCGGCACAGCCCTCGTCCCCACGACGCCCCAGGCCACGCCGGAGCAGGTGAAGGCCGCGGAGGACTTCCTGACGCGCGTCCTTGGGAACGACGTGGATGTGGAAATCGCCGCCTTCCTGGGCGAGGCGGGCCTGTGGATTCCCCAGGGCGGCAAGCGGACGCTGGACGACGGGACGCGGACGAACCTCATCAAGCTCTCGATGAACGGCGACGTGCTCGGCGCGGCCTACCACGAGGCCATGCACGAGTTCTTCCACCGGCTCGCCAGGAATGGGTTGGAGGAGGTGAGGGAACACCTTTTGCGCGTCGCGCGGCTCCCCTTCGTGCAAAAGCAACTGGCGCGGCTCTTGAACGAGTTTCCCGACGCGGTGACGCAGCTTTCCGACCCCGAAGAAGCCCTGGCCTTCATGTTCCAGTTCTGGCTCGCCGGGAAACTCAAGCTCTCGAAGAAGACCCAGGACATCTTCGAGAAGATCAGGGAACTCTTCGGGAAGACGCTTCGCGCCGTGCAGAACCTCCTGAGCCATCGCATGCGCGAACAACATCGCGCGGAAGACGTGACGCAGCTCCAAACGCAGTTCGCGGAGAACGTCATGACGCTCCTGGCGAGCGGGGGAATCGCCAGCGGCGCGGCAAAGGACGCCTCCTTCGCCAGCCTGCGGGCGGACGAGCGGGCGCTTGCCGAAAGCGTGAGGCGGTCAACCTCCATCGCGCAGTGGATATTGCGAAGCGGCCTTGCCCAACTCGTCACCTCGACCGAGGCGCTGCTCTTCAACAGCGATAACCCGGCCTTCCGCCGCATCGCGCTGCTGTTCCAACAGAACGCCGGGTACAACATGGCGAAGGGGGAGGGGCGCGTCATGAACAGCATGGGCGAAAAATCCGGCGCGTGGCGCGGCGGGTACCTGACCGCCGCGCAGGGGGAGACCAGCCGCTGGATGAACAAGCTGGCGCAGGCCATTGGAGGGTTCGACTCTGAAGACCTCGACCTCGCGCGCAGGGCGCTCCTGGAAGGGACGATGCCCGCCGCGCCAGAGGCGGCAAGGGCCGCGGAAGCCATCAAAGCCTATTACGAAGCCTTCTGGCAGGAAGTCGGCGAAGAGGGCGGCGTGTGGACGAGCGGGTTTGCCGAGAACGTCCGAACCCGGAAACGCAAGGATTACGGATTCACCCGCATGTGGGACAATGACCTGGTGGCGAAGAACGCCGAAAACTTCATGAGTTGTGCTTCACGCCGCGCGCGGTTAAGCTGCTACTGGGCTTCCTCGCGTTCGATATGCGCCTTTTCGCAGGCGTGGCGGGCATCCGCCCTTGCTTCGTTCGCGGAGCACTGCGCGCAGCCGTGTACAAACCGGACACATAGATAGGTAACACTCGTACCGGGACATGGGTGACACTTTTCCTCTGATGATGGAGGAAAAGAAGTGGCTCAAGCGCTACGATGGCGAACCGGCGGAATCGTCGCGGGATCGCCCGCGGCGTCCGTTGCGCTCACCGCGGAAGACTCCGGCGGCGGTGGAAGAGGCCGTGCGCTCGATACGGCAGGCGCATCCAGCCTGGGACGGGCGCAAGATCACGCACGTGCTGGAGCGGGACAGGCAGCTGCGGGTCGCCCCCAGTACGGTCACGCACATCCTGCATCGCCGAGCTGGTCGATCCCGCCGCCAGCGAAGCGGCGAGGCCCTGGAAACGACCAGGCTGGCCGTCTGGCGGATTCGCCTGGGCATCCGGCTCACGTACAGCCGCCCCCCGCATCCGCAGACCAACGGCAAGGACGAGCGCTTTCATCGCACCTTCAAGGCCGATGTGCCGGCGCAGCGCCACTTCGAGACTCTGACGCAAGCGTAAGCGCAATTCGACGGCTGGCGCGGCATCTATAACCGCGAGTACCCCCATGAAGCCCTGTCGATGCAGACCCCCGCCCAACGCTATGCTCCCAGCCCGTGTAGCCTGCCAGGCGCCTTGCCGCCCATCGAGTATGGCCCCGACGACCTGGCGCGCAAGGTTCAGCAAGGGGGATGGATCAGCTTCAAGGGGCGCGCGGTCCGCGTCTCCAGGGCATTGGTCGGACAACCCATCGCCCTTCGGCCCAGCCTCGAAGCGGACGGCACGAAGCGGACGGCATATACAGGCTTTACTTTTGCC
>JAIRMN010000114.1 GCA_031258715.1 Zoogloeaceae bacterium | reverse complement strand
GTCATTTCCGCATTACGCCGGATTCAAAAACTCCCGCTACTCGTCAAATCTCTCTTCCAACAACCAGAATGCTCTTATATTTTATAAGATGACTTTACTTTCGGAAAGGTTAGTAACTCCGGTTTGAAACCCTGCCCGAAAGAAAGGCGCGAAGGTTGGAACCCCGATTGATCGGCCGGGGTTTCGACCGTAGCCATTCTCGATGGGAGAGAAACCCATCGAGAATGGCGTCAGACCGACAGTCCTGAAGGGCTGTCGCTAATTGTTTGCTGCCATGAATCGAGTAAACACGATGAGATATGGCATTATCGTGCAGAATATCCCGACGTTCCGTGGAACAACTTGCCCCTATCCCAACGGGCAACAAGGCGAAGAGGCACGCCGACAGGCACAAGAACCTTGCCGTCTTTATCTCATGCGCCATTTTCGATGCCGTTGATATGGTTTTCGCCTTTTCCCGTTTCTTGCCAGTTCATCACAGGATAGTAAAAAAATGCCCGCCGCTTTGCCCCGCTTCACGCCGTCTTGCGCCGTGCCGTGCGTTGTTCATCGCTCGTCGCCGTTCATGCCGCCTTCCGAATGATGAGGTTCGCGCCTGAACCGTCGTGCGCGGGGAGTGGCCATGAGGGGATGGCTGGCGCTTCTTCACGTCTCGATGCTGGAGACGGGGGAGGCGCCGATCAGTCCCCTGCCTAGCAGATACACCTCGGCGCTGCGGTCGCGGGAAGCCTTGGGTTTGCGAGGGACGACGCTGGCGAAGTGTTCGCGCATGGTTTTGACGAAACGCGCGTAGTCGCTCCCCTGGAACGCCTTGACCAGCAATGCGCCTTCCGGACGCAGGTGCGTGACGGCGAATTCCAGCGCCAATTCAGCCAGCGCCATGCCGCGCGCCTGATCGATCAGGGACACGCCGGAAATGTTGGGCGCCATATCGGAAAGCGTCAGATGCGGTCTTTGTCCCGCCAGCAGGGTCTCGAATCGCCGCAATGTCGCGTCCTCCCGAAAATCGCCCTGGATGAATTCCACGCCGCCCAAACCCTGCATTTCCAAAAGATCAAGGGCGAACACCCGGCCTTTCGGCCCCACTCTGCGCGCCGCTGCCTGCGACCAGCCGCCGGGCGCCGCGCCCAGATCGACCACCAAATCACCAGGACGCAGCAATTTGTCCCTGTCGTCGATTTCCATCAGCTTGAACGCCGCGCGCGAACGCCAACCTTCCTTCCTCGCCTGTTGCACGTAAGGGTCGGTGACGTGCTCGCGCATCCACGCCTTGCTGGTTCTCGTCCTGCTCATCCGTTAGGTGTTTAGTTCCGGCATTTGATGGGTTGAGTTCATGATGAACCGTGCTGGGTCCTTTGTCCAGATTTTGCAGAGATACTCATAAGTTGTCAGTCCGTTGAGCGTCTTCAGTCGGCGTGCGAAGTTGTAAGCCTGTATGAAGTTGCGCTGGTGGCTCTCAAGCGGTTGGTGGCTGTCGTAGCGACAGCGTTTGGCGGGGGCTTCCTTGATGGTGCGATTCATCCGCCCAACCTGCCCGTTCGTCCAGGAGCGCTTGTCTTGACTATGCCGCTCGACGCACCGCCTGAAGTCGTTGTGGCGCTGCCGTGTAGAACTTGTCCCATAGGGCATCCCTGCATTTTGTCATGGACATTGTACCGTCAAACACCGGGGCTAAACATCTCTCTAAGGCCATGTCAACTACCCATGCCGCCGCTTTTCATTGCCCGGACGGTTCGGTTTTTCGCGTTTGCCGCTCGTAAAACGGCGGGGCGGTAGCGTCTCTGAAATTTTTCCTGGCTCCGGTTTGTCATCCGTGGCAAACTTCGGCTTCCGTGCCTCGAATGTCGTGGAGTGAAAGATGCGCGAAACAAAAGTCGAATTCATGAGGATCGGGAAGCGAACTACCGGAGAGATCGCGCGGATGCGCGTGTTGGTTCTGCCGCTCGCCTTTCTGCTCTCCGCCTCGTTGCTGTCGTTCGCGCAGGAGAAGCCAGAACCCGAAAGCGGGGAGGTACAGGAGAGCATGTTGGTCTGGAAGATGCCGTTCTCGAAAAAGATTTTTACCGTGAGCGGCAGGGACATTTTCGTGGTCAACCTTTCCCTGAAACGCTTTCTGGCCTCTTACCGGAGTGAGGACGAGGCGGAACGAGGCGCTGCCCACGCATTCTTGCTGGGGGCGCTGGACGCCACGGAGGGAACGGTGTGGTGCAGCTACCGCCAGTACAAGAGCGCCACCCTATTTATCTTGGCCTGAAAGACATGGACGCCTCACGCGGCGATGAACGCGCGGCGCGCGTCATTACCAGCCTCCTGAAGACAAACTGGCCCTGCGAGAAGGCAGATTGACATGGCGAGTCTTTCCGTACTGAAGCCCGGTCATTGCGCTTCCAATGTATACAGATCGGACTTCAAAGACAAAAAAGAGGTCTGTAAAGAGAATGCCGCGATTGTTCCTGCGACACTTGCCGGAAATTCAAGGAGCATTTGAGCGTGGCGGTTATGGTCATGGGTGAAATCACGGCGCTGGGGGACATACTGGAACGTTTGCGCATGGCCGACGAAGGCTTTCGTGTCTTCGGCGCGAAGCGGCACCAATACCGGCTTGGCCCGCCGCTCTCCGAAGGCGAGTTGGCGGCCTTCGAGTCGACCAACCGGGTTCGGCTCCCGGAGGAATACCGTCAGTTTCTTTCCACGACAGGCAACGGCGGGGCTGGCCCGTTCTATGGGCTGGAACCCCTCGGCACGTCCGGCGGTGACTTGTCCCGGCCGTTTCCATTCGTCACGGCGGCCGGCACACTGTCCGGCAGTGAATTGGAAGATTGTGACGAATATCCGGGGGTGTTGGCGTTCTGCCATCAGGGATGCGGCATCCATTCCTGCCTGGTCGTAAGCGGCCCCGCCTGTGGCGCCATCTGGGACGGACGCGACGGCGACTTTTATCCGACCGGCCTGACATTTGCGGTGTGGTATCGGCGTTGGGCGGAGCGCGCGTTACTGGCGCTGGATAATGCGCGGTTGTTGGTTCCCCGGCTGCGGGTGGGCATGTCGCGCGCCGATGTCCTGGCCGAGGTCGGCGGCGATTGGCAGGCGCGGCCTGCGCTTGGCCGTCCGGTTCGCTACTTCGAGGCGACCGGCATTCCGGCCCAACTCGAGCTGGATGAGCGGGACTTCGTCATCAAAATCAATCCGTGGCCATTCATCGCGTGAGCATGGCGGCGCCCGCGCCTCGTCAAAAGCGCGGCGCGATTTGGCGCGTTCATCCCTTCGTCATTGCGAGGCGCAAAGCGACGAAGCAATCCAGATTCGTAACCCGCGGCGCAAAGCGCCGATAACTTCCTCTGTCTCCTGGTTCCTGTCTCCTGTCACCTGACGAGAAACCACGTTTCTGTCGCGCTTTCCGGCGTTACCCGTTCGCCCATTCGAGGCGTGAGCAGTTTGAACTTGCCGTCTTGCAGGGCGAGATCGTGCACGCGCCGGATCGATTCGTCCCAGGGGTGGCGGGCGAGGTCGAAGACGCCCCAGTGTACGGGGACCATCGTCCGCGCGCCGATGTCGTGACAGGCCTGGATGACTTCCTCCGGGAACATGTGCGTTTTCGGCCAGCCGGAATTCCAGCCGTCGATTTCGATGAACGCCAGGTCAAATGGGCCGTGCGCCGCGCCGATGGCCTTGAAATGTCCGCCGTAGCCGGTATCGCCGCTGACGAAGACCCGGAACCGCTCGCCTTTCAGGACGTAGGCAGTCCACAGCGTCGTGTCGCGGCGGCCAAAGGTGCGTCCCGAAAAGTGAAGGGTGCGCTCCGCCGCTATCGTCAATCCGTCTTCCTGGAGGGTTTCATCCCAGCCGATTTCGCGGACGCGTTCGGCGGGAACGCCCCATTTCCTCAGATGCGCCGCCACGCCGTAAGGGACGATGAAGCGGATTTCCCGATCGCTCAAGGCTTTTATCGTCGCGTATTCCAGATGATCGTAATGGTCGTGGGTGATGAGCACGTAATCCAGCGGCGGCAGATCGGCGCGTTTGAGTGGCGCGTCGACAAAGCGACGCACGATGCCGGGCAGGGGCGCGGCGTTGCCGAACACCGGGTCGACCAGGAAGCGTTTGCCTTCCAGTTCGATGATGAGCGAGGCGTGGCCGAGCCAGTAGGCGGCAAGCGCCTCAGAGGGCGCGGCGAAGGAATTCGCATCCAGCGCCACCTGCGGCAAGGCGAATTCCGGCTTATGCGGATTGGGCAGAAGGAACCGAATCCAGCCCGAAGGCCCGCCGCCTGTGGCGCGGTCGGGATAGTACGGCAAGGGTTCGGGATTCTGGAACCGTCCGTCCCGGTAATACGGCAATTTTTCATAGGCGGCGACTTCCGGCGCTTCCGGCAAGTCGCCAATGACCTGCCACAGATGACATCCGGCAATGACGAGCGGTACTGCCAAAAGCAACAGCACCCTGAAGAAAATTCGCAGCGGTTTCCTGGACATGATGAGCGCGCTCCCTTGCGGCGTCCAGGGCGATGACAGCCACGCCCGAAAGACGGCATATGCTCCATTTTCGACGCGACAAGCCCTTCCTGGCAAGTCGCGCATGTATCCCCCGCTCAATCTTACGAAAATCTACATTTCTTCATAAAAAGCAGTTGTTTGGAGATTGGATACTTTGTTAAGCTCCGCGTCATTTCAGCGTTTCCTCTCTTTCCTTTCGGGTCAAGGCGCATGAGGTTCCCTTTTTTTCTGTCGACGCGGTTTTGCCTGCTGGCGCTTTTTTCCCTGTTGAGCGGCGGCTGCGCCATGCTGGCTTCCGCGCCGGACTTGAGCCAACGGCAAGTGAGCGTGGAGACGCCCGGCGCCTGGCGTCAGCCCGCGCCAAAAGCCGATGACGCCCACCCACCGGATTTGGCAGAGTGGTGGCGCCGCCTGAATGACCCGCAGTTGAACGCGCTGATCGACCGTGGCCTGGATAACGCCCCGGACGCGCGGGCTGCCCGGATTCGCCTGCGGCAGGCGCGCTTGAGCCGTGACGTGACGGCGGCGGGTTGGTGGCCTGGCCTGAATTTTTCCGCCGGAGCCAATCGTTCCCCCGGCAGCGGCAGCGCCACGCAGACCCACTACAACGCCGGGTTCGACGCCAGTTGGGAGCCGGACATCTTCGGCGGCGTCCGCCATGCCGTGGAAGGGGCCGAACGCGATCTGGCGGCGCAGGAAGCGCGCCTGGACGATGTCCGGGTGACGCTGGCCGCGGAAATCGCCCGTAACTACGTGGAATACCGCGCCACACAGGAACGCCTCGACATCGCCCGAAAGAACACGGAAAGCCAGGAAGAAACGCTTTTCATCACCCGCTGGCGCGCCGAGGCCGGGCTGGTGACGGCGCTGGATGTCGAACAGGCGAGTGCCGCGCTGGAACAGACCCGCGCCTCGATTCCCACGCTGGAAAACACGCTGGTGGCCAGCCGCCACCGGCTGGATGTGCTCTTGGGACTCGCGCCGGGCAGCCTCTTTGCGGAACTGGAAGCCGCGCGCCCCTTGCCCGACGCGCCGGAGGCGATTGCCATCGGTATTCCCTCGGAAGCCCTGCGCCGACGTCCGGACATACGAGCGGCGGAACAGGTTCTTCTGGCGGAAACGGCGCGCATCCGAGAACGGGTCGCGGCGCGTTATCCCAGTTTGCGCCTCTCCGGTTCCTTTGGCTGGCAGGATACCCGTTTCGCCGCCCTGGGCAGCAGCGACGCCATTGTCCGCTCCCTGGCGGCCAGTCTCGCGGCGACGCTCTTTGACGGCGGACGTATCCAGGACCAGATCGACATCCAGGACGCCGTGCAGGAACAGGCGCTGGTCAGCTATGAACAGACGCTCCTGGCCGCGCTGGAAGACGTGGAAAACGCGCTTTCGTCCTACGCGACCGGACGGCAGCGGGAAGCCAGTCGCGCCCGCGCCGCCTTGTCCGCCAGGAATGCCGCGACGCTTGCCAGCCAGATGTACCAGACGGGCCTGGCCGATTTCCAGAAGGTGCTCGATACCCAACGATCCCAGTTATCCAGTGAAGACGGCCTGGTTACGGCCAGAAGCGACATCCTGATCGCCATCATCCAGCTTTACAAGGCGCTGGGCGGCGGCTGGGAAGCCCTGCCGGAAGCCGATTCCGAAACGATTCCCGCAACGATACCCGATGAATCCCCATCATGAGCGCACACAAACCCGGCACACCCTCCCTGAAAAACCTGCTTTCCCGCCAGGCACATTCAAAATCCATCGGGTTTTTCCGGCGTTATCGCGGATGGCTCCTCGCGGCGGCGGCGCTCCTGGTTGTGATCGCCGTCGGCTTGCGCCTCAGCGGTGGCAGCTCGTCGAAAGTGGATTACCTGATCGAACCCGTCGTTTCGGGGCCGATCACCGTCACGGTTTCCGCCAGCGGCACACTGGAGCCAACCCGCGCGGTCGATGTCGGCAGCGAGCTTTCGGGCACGCTGGAATCCGTGCTGGTGCGCGAAAACGACCGGGTGACCAAGGGACAACTGCTGGCGCAACTGGACACCTCCAAACTGAAAGATGCGGTGCTCAAATCCCAGGCCGCAGTCATTGCCGCCGAAGCCCGCGTCGCCCAGATGGAAGCGACGCTTGCGGAAAACCAGGCGAGCCTTGCGCGGATGCGCCAGGTCGCGGAACTCTCCGGCGGCAAGGTGCCCGCCAGGACAGAACTGGACACCGCCGAGGCCACGGTCAAGCGGGCAGAGGCCAATCTGAAGAGCGCCCAGGCCGAAGTCGCCCAGGCGCGCGCCACACTGAAAACCGATGAAACCAACATCCGCAAGGCCACGATCACCTCGCCTGTCGATGGCGTCGTCCTCGTGCGCAAGGTAGAGCCCGGCCAGACCGTCGCCGCTTCCATGACCACGCCCGTACTCTTCAATATCGCGGAAGACCTGACGCAGATGGAATTGCACGTGCATGTCGACGAGGCCGATGTCGCCCATGTCGAAGCGGGACAGGCGGCCAACTTCACCGTGGCGGCCTGGAGCAACCGCAAATTCCCGGCCAGCGTCGAACGGGTCGATCTGGGGTCTACGTTGACCGACAATGTCGTGACTTATACCACGGTGCTCACGGTGGCCAATGATGACCTGGCCCTGCGTCCGGGCATGACGGCTTCCGCCGAGATCATCATCGCGCACCGCGACGCCGCGCTTTTAGTGCCCAATGCCGCCTTGCGCTTCAATCCCGCGCGCGAGGACGCGAATGCCCCCGGCGCCTCGTCGAGCTTCCTTTCCCGCCTGATGCCGCGTATGCCGCGCCAGCGACGTGGCGGCGGCAATGGCTCGGGCGCTCGATCGTCGGGGGGCAATGGCGAGGAAGGCAGCCGCGTTTGGGCGCTGGAAAACGGCCAGCCGCGCCCGGTTTCCTTCAAAAGCGGCGTGAGCAATGGCCGTTATACGGAAGTCCTGGAAGGCGAATTGAAAGCGGGGATGCCGATCATCACCGACTACCAGGAAATTCGCCCATGAGCGTATCGGAAGCGTCCGGAAATACGGACGACGCGAGCAAACCGGCAGACGCGCCCCTGATCGCGTTTCAGGGCATCACCAAGACCTACGGCCAGGGACAAACCGCCTTCCTGGCCTTGCGCGGCGTGGATTTGACCATCCACGCCGGGGAATTCTTGGCGATCATGGGGCCGAGCGGTTCGGGAAAATCCACGGCCATGAACATCCTGGGGTGCCTGGATACGCCCAGCGCCGGGGCTTATCTGTTCCAGGGCGCGCACGTCGAACACCTCGACCGCAACCAGCGCGCCTTGCTGCGGCGGCATTACTTGGGCTTCGTGTTCCAGGGCTTCAATCTCCTGGCGCGCACTTCGGCGCAGGAAAACGTGGAACTGCCGCTTCTCTACCGGGGCGAAGCGCCGGAAAAACGCCATGAGGCCGCCCTCGCCGCCCTCGCCCTGGTCGGGCTTTCCGGCTGGGAACATCACACGCCCGCGGAACTCTCCGGCGGCCAGCAACAGCGGGTTGCCATCGCGCGCGCCATCGTGACCCAACCGCTGGTGCTCTTGGCCGATGAACCCACCGGCAACCTGGACAGCAAGCGCAGCCACGAGATCATGGAACTCCTGGTGCGCCTGAACCAAGAACAACAGATTACCGTGCTCATGGTCACGCACGAGCCAGACATGGCGAAATATGCCTACCGCAATGTCCATTTCGTAGACGGCGTCGTCTCCAGCGATTCCAGGGAAGAGGCGCTGCCATGTTCCTGAACGCCATCCTGTTGGCCCTGCGCGAAATCTGCCGCAACCTGATGCGCTCCTTTTTGACCATCCTGGGCATCGTCATCGGCGTCGCGGCGGTGATTACCATGGTCACGCTGGGAAATGGCGCGACCCAGGCGGTGGCCGATCAGATTTCCAGCCTGGGCAGCAACCTTTTGATCCTGCGTCCCGGCCAGCGCCTGGGGCCGGGACGGGATGGCGTGAGCGTGCCCCGGTTTCGCATTGCCGACGCGGAAGCCATTTCATCGCAAGTCGCCTCGCTCCAGGCGGTCGCGCCGGTAGTGAACAGCGGCGCGACCCTGGTGGCGGGCAACGAAAACTGGTCGTCGGCCATCAATGGCACGACCAACGATTATCTGATCGCCGGCAACTGGACGCTGGCGACGGGGCGCGCGTTTTCGGAAGACGAGGAAAAACTGGGACGCGCCGTGTGCATCATCGGCGAGACGGTGCGCGCCAAGCTCTTCAAGGGACAAGATCCGATTGGCAGCCCCTTGCGGGTAAAGAATTTTTCCTGCGAGGTCATCGGCCTTCTGGCAAGCAAGGGACAAGGCGCGATGGGCATGGATCAGGATGACATGGTGATAATTCCCATCCGCACCGCCCAGCGCCGTTTCACGGGCAACCAGAACGTGTCGACCATCCTGGTTTCCATGAAGGACGGCGTGGATTCCGCGCGGGTAATCGAGCAGATCGGCGATTTGATGCGGGAACGCAGGAAACTTGCCGATCACGAAGAGGACAATTTCAATATCCAGGACACCAAGCAGATCGCGCAGACCCTTTCCGGCGCCATCGGCACACTGACCACCATGTTCGGCGCGGTAGCGGCGGTCAGCCTTCTCGTGGGCGGCATCGGCATCATGAACATCATGCTGGTGTCGGTGACGGAACGCACGCGCGAAATCGGCATCCGCCTGGCCATTGGCGCGCTGGAACACGAAGTCCTGCTGCAATTTTTGATCGAGGCCGTGGCGCTTTCCGCCTTCGGCGGCCTGGTCGGCATCGTCCTCGCGCTGCTCGCCTGCCCCTTCCTCGCCGACCTGATGCAGGTGCCCTTCGTTTTCGACCCCTTCATCAATCTCCTGTCCTTCGGCTTTTCCGCCGCCATCGGCGTCCTCTTCGGCTACATGCCCGCCCGCAAGGCTGCCAGCCTCGACCCAATCGAAGCCCTGCGGCACGAATAGACGGGATCGGGGGACAGATCAGGGATCAGAAACCCTCTCGCCTCGTCAAAAGCGAGGAGCGAAACGGCGAAACAATCCAGATTCGTCGCCTGCGGCTTGATACGCCGGTAACTTCCTCTGTCTCCTGTCATGTCCAGACGAACCAGCCGAACAGACTGAGAAGAATGGTGGATGCCACGACCAGCCAGAATCCGGCTCGGATCATATCCTTTTGCTCGACATAGCCGGAGCCGAGCACGATGGCGTTGGGCGGAGTCGCCACCGGCAGCATGAAGGCGCAGGAAGCGCCGATGCCAATGACGAGCGGCAGGAGGTGCGGCGGCATTCCCAAGGCTTTGCCGACGGTGCCGAAGAGCGGCACCATCAGCGCGGCGCTGGCGGTGTTGCTGGTGAATTCCGTCAAGAGGATGATGAAGGCGGCGGATACCGCGATGATGAGGAGCACGTGTCCGTCGCCGAGCCAGCCGCTCACCATGTTCGCCATCACGCGACTGGCGCCGGAATTCTCCAGGATATCGGAAAGCGCGATGCCGCCGCCAAAGAGAAGGAGGATGCCCCATTCGGTGTTCGTCTGGATCTGCTTCCAGGCCGCCACGCCCGCGATGCCGATCAACACCGCCGCGCCAATCGCCACCACCGAGTCGAATGACTTGACGCCGCCCAGAAGGGCGCTGATTTTCGTGCTGAATATCCAGCACAACGCCGCGAGAAGAAAGATGCCGATGGTGACGAGGCGCGGCGGCGTCCACTCGAAGGCGTAGTTTTCCACTTCGACGCGATGATTCAGGTTGGGCCGGAAAACGAGGTAGAGCGCGCCGATCATCAGGGGGAGGAGGACGAGCATCACCGGCAGGCCGAATTTCATCCAGCCCATGAAATTCAGTTTAAGATGGGAGGCGACGATGGCGTTCGGCGGCGAGCCGACCAGGGTGCCCAAGCCGCCGATGCTGGCGCTGTAGGCCACCCCCAGGAGGAGAAAGAGGTAGACGCCACGTTCCTTCGTCCGGTCCAGATTGCTCAACAGCCCCAGGGCCAGCGGCAGCATCATGGCGGCGGTGGCGGTATTGCTGATCCACATGGACAACCCGGCGGTGGCGATGAAGAGCATGATGGCCGCGCCCCCCAAGTGGCCGCGCGAGAGCGCAAGCAGACGATGGGCGATGAAGCGGTCGATCCCCTGGATGTGCAGGGCCGTCGCCAGCGCAAAGCCGCCGAAGAAAAGGAAGATGGTGGGATCGGCAAAGGATTTCAGGGAGCCTTTCACGTCCATCAATCCGAAGGCTACCGCCAGGATCGGCACCAGCAAGGCGGTGATGGTGATGTGCAGCGCCTCGGTGAGCCATAGGACGCCGACGAAAAAGAGCATCGCCAGCCCGGCGTTGGTCTTCGGCTCATAGGGCAGATATTTCCACAGGTACAACAGGGCGATGACATCCGCTGCCAGGATGAGGTATTCCTTCTTTTTCGTGATCCCTGCCCTTGATAGCGCGGGTTCCTGACTCTCCAGTCTTTCGGATTCGATTTGGGTATTCATGAAAGGCTCCTAAAAAAACAAACTGGCCCATGACATCTGTTTTGCGTCGGTCATGGATTCTAAAATGGCGCGTTCTCGGCGCGTCTTTTGAAAAGACTACTTCAAGGCATTTCAGTGTTTCGGCGCGTTATCGAAAGCCTCCAATACTCGCCGCCGAAAATCCTGGGCGCTTTCCCGGCAGAAGGCTTCGAGGGTTTCGGGTATGCCGCGCTCGATAGCCGCTGTCATGGTTTCTCCGCGCCGCCTCGCGCCATCGGCCTCGATTTCGGCCAGCGCCGGCCCGATGCCCAGGCGCAACTGGTCATAGAGGCTCTGGGCAGCCACCGCGAAAGGCGGCGCTACGAGAAGACCGGAAGGCCCCCACCAGGGACGGGAAGAAACGGGCATGTCCACGGCGGCAAGGCAGATATTCCGCTCGTTTTCCATGCGCCGGAAAAAGGCAAGGCGGCGGATTTCCCCAAGCGTCGCCAGCAGGGTTTCGATCTCGGCGCGCGCAAGGACAGGAAGGTCATAACCGCCCTGCCGCCGCGCTTTCAGGAGGCGTTCGCGGGCAAGACTTTCCAGTGCCTGCGCCACCGGCAAATGTCCGACGCCATAATGCGCGGTCAGCGCGGCTTCATCCAGCGGCGCGCCGGGCAGGAATTCGTGCGCGAAGAGACGCGCGCGAAGGGAATCCGCCAACGCCCCGTACAGTGTGCGCCCCTGAAAAATCCGTGTCGCGTTGTTTGTCGTCGAAGTCATGATGAAGATGAGCGGCAAGGAGACAAGGGAAAACCCGCCCCCGCAAAACGCCTTCCGCTTTTTGTAAAAATTCGCAATATACACAACAACGAATCTAAAAAAAACACTGAAATGGCGTAGGATTGCGAGGGTATTCGCATAAGGTTGCGAATATTGCGAATATTTGGATTGCCAGAACGGAGGAAAAAGCGATGCGAAAGCGGTTCATCGGTGTGCGCCTGAAGCGGTTCCGCGAGGAACGCGGCCTGACCCAGGCGGCGCTGGCGCGGGCGCTGGAACGCTCGCCCAGTTATCTGAACCAGTTGGAGCAGAATCAGCGTCCCTTGACGGTCGCTGTGCTCCTGAAGCTCAACGCCGTGTTCGGCGTCGATGTCCAGCGTTTTTCCGAAGACGACGAAGTGCGCCTGTTGGCGGGACTGAGGGAGCTTTTCAGCGAAACGCTGGCGGAGGAAACGGTATCGCAGGCCGAAATGGAGGAAATGGCCGCCCACATGCCGGGGGTTGCCCGGATGCTGATTCGCCTGGGACGGCGACAACGCGAAATCCAGGAACGCGAGACCGCCCTGGCGGCGCGGCTGGGCGGCGCGTTGCCCTCAAAGCCCATGCCTTACGAGGAAGTGCGCGACTTTTTCTATGACTGCCACAACTACATCGACGCCATCGACACCCTGGCCGAACGCGCGTTCGATGCCTGGAAACTCAGGGCGGGAAATCCGCAAGACGCCCTGGAAGCGCGTCTGCGCCAGCAACACGGCATCCGCGTAACACGAAAAACCGCTTCCCCGGAAGACGCGGAGGGCGGCGCGTTGCGCGAATTCAACCCCGAAACGCGCCTCCTCTCCCTTTCTTCCTACCTGCGCCCCGGCCAGATGGCCTTTCAGATGGCGACGCAATTGGCCTTTCTGGAAGCGAACGAAGTCATCGCCGGGATCAGCCAGGAAGCAAGGCTTTCCGGCGCCGAGGCGCGCCAGCTCCTGGGAATCGGTCTGGCCAACTATTTCGCGGGCGCGTTGATCTTGCCCTATCGCGTATTTCTCGATCAGGCCGAGCGTTCGCGCTACGACATCGATCGCTTGGCGCATGAATTCGGCGTGGGCTTCGAGACCGTCTGTCATCGCTTGTCCACGCTGCAACGCCCTGGGGCGCGCGGCGTTCCCTTCTTCTTCGTGCGGGTCGATCGCGCGGGCAATATTTCCAAGCGCCAGTCCGCCACCGATTTTCACTTTTCGCGCATTGGCGGTTCCTGCCCCTTGTGGAATCTCTACGAAGCTTTCGGGCATCCAGGGCGTATCCTCACGCAACTGGCCGCCATGCCCGACGGACGCGCCTACCTGTGGGTCGCGCGCACCGTCTCGCATGGACATCCCGGCTATGATGCCCCCTTGAAGACCTTTGCCGTCGGCTTGGGCTGCGACATCCGCCACGCCGAACGCCTCGTCTACAGCCGCCGCCTCAACCTGAAGGATAGCGAAAACTTTACGCCCATCGGCGCGGGCTGCAAGCTCTGTCCGCGCGAAAACTGCCTCCAGCGCGCCTTTCCGCCCATCGGCGCTTCACTCGAAATCGACGAAAACACCCGCCCGTTCGCGCCCTACCCTGTTTAACGGCGGGGCAGAGGACAGCGACTGTGTTCAAAAGCAAGGTTTTTTGTCAAGGGTGAGCGAAATTTTCCTGCCAGGGCTGTCCTGATTTGCAGATGGCGTTCAAGATGGAAAGGAGCTTGTGCCT